>CAYSTH010000054.1:0-12634 GCA_964433995.1 uncultured Francisellaceae bacterium
GTTTATGAATTGGGTATTATTTTTATTGGTTTTGTTAGCCTATTTAATAACTGGTTGGGAACAATTAAGCTGGTCACACGCGGGCGCACACGATGCGATTTCTCCCATGCAGCATATGAATCAAGCCATGTTAGATGCTTCTACTCAAGCCATTACTTTGGCCATTGGGTTAATTGGCGTGATGATGTTGTTTTTAGGCTTAATCAAAATTTTGGAGCAAGGCGGTGCTTTAACTGCCCTCGCCAGACTGATGTACCCTATTTTTAAGCCTCTTTTTCCTGAAATTCCACCAGAACACCCAGCTATGGGTGCCATGATGATGAATTTATCTGCAAATGTATTAGGTCTTGGCAATGCCGCTACGCCCTTTGGTATTCGTGCCATGCAGAGCTTAAATCAACTCAACCCCAATCCTGGGACAGCCACCAATGCCATGATATTATTTTTAGTGATAAATACCACTTGCGTAACGGTGCTACCCACCAAAATTATTGCCATGCGATCGGCCGCAGGCTCAACTGATCCTGCTGGTGTGATCCCTGCTATATTAACTGCCAGTTTGATTGCCACTATTTTGGCTGTGCTCTTAACCAAATTTATACAACGGTTTTTTGCTGAACCTGCGCCTATTTTAGAAAACATAAAATCAGACACAGATAAACACATCGATTTAACCTCTGGCTCAACACCTGTGCCCTTATGGGCAACTGTATTGGCCATGTCGATATTAATTAGCTTAATCCCGCTGACTATTTTTTATGGCAAATATTTTTCACCCTGGGTTATACCTAGTGTAACGGTTGCTATTTTTAGTTTTGGCATGCTGAAAAAAATAAAAATATACGAATGTTTTATAGAAGGCGCCAAAGAAGGTTTTGATGTGGCCATCAAAATTATGCCTTATTTAGTGGCTATTCTATTAGCCGTTGCCATGTTCAGAGAAAGCGGTGGGTTAGATTATCTTACTCAACTTTTAGGCCAGTATACCCGCTACGTTGGCCTGCCTCCTGAAGCATTACCTATGGCGTTGCTCAGACCTTTTTCGGGTTCAGGTAGTTTTGGGATACTTGCTTCTGTATTAAACGATCCAAACTTAGGGCCAGATAGTTATATAGGCTATTTGGTGAGCACGTTGATGGGAACGACAGAAACATCGTTTTATGTATTAGCCGTTTACTTTGGGGCGATTCAAATCAAAAAATTTAGGCATGCGGTGATTGCAGCGGTCATCGCCGATATTATCGGCGTGGTGTGTGCGGTGACGGCGGTGAGCTGGTTGTTTGGGTAAGCCCTCATAACCACGCTAACTAAAGCCAGATTTAATCTTTTTTCATTTTTTTTAAACCATCAAGCCTTTCGACACCCTCTTCTTCAAGGCGTGTTCGTTTATTATTTTTAAATTCTTCGTCTATTTCTTCAACAACTGATGAATTAGAATAAGCAGAAGAAAAAGAAGGTAGATAACTCGTTACCGAAGAAAAGATATTTAAAGAAAAGATTTTGCCAGTTAAATCTGAATCTATCAGA
This sequence comes from uncultured Francisellaceae bacterium, assembly GCA_964433995.1. Lineage (GTDB taxonomy): Bacteria > Pseudomonadota > Gammaproteobacteria > Berkiellales > Berkiellaceae > CADEEZ01. The sequence continues at coordinate 1,528 of CAYSTH010000054.1, forward strand.
GGGTTGTTATCAAACGATAAAAATTGAAGCGCCTCTAATCCTTGCAGATCTAGAGTGGTGAGTGAGTTATTATTATTGCAGGATAAACTTTGAAGCCCCTCCACCCCTTGTAGATTCAGGTTAGTAAGGGCATTCATATCAAATTTTTTCATAATTTCGTTGTTTATTTTATCTAATGCCGCATTTTTAGCCTCCAAGGAAGCTAATGTTACTGAAGTATTTTGCGCAAAAACGTCAGCATATTCAGGCTTCGATGTGAGTTCAGGGTAGTGCTCTTGCAAATGAGCCATTTCTTCTTGTTGTCTCGCGTGAATTTTTAAAAAAGCTTCTTTAAAAACAAGAAGAGAATTATCTTGAGGTAAAACTGCTGGTAAGGTTTTATCCAGAGCATAAAGGCGATTATAAAGCGGTTGTAAAATGACCACATGAGAGCCCACAAATTGAGTGATGTTGCAAATCTGTCTAAAATTAGCCAAATCTTTATTGTCTAGGTAGCTCGCAATGTAAGTCCAAATATCATTTGGAAACCATGTTGTATCGGTCATTTCGTTCTCCTTTTGTACTGCTTAAAAATAGTGTGTACACCTTCCTTGGCGTTCATTCATTTAAATTAAAGCAAGATCTCTATTCTTTCTTCATTTTTTTTAAACCATCAAGCCTTTCATCACCCTCTTCTACATCTACTTCAGGACGTTTTCGTTTATTATTTTTAAATTCTTCGTCCATTTCTTCGACAACTGATGAATTAGAAGAAACAGAAGAAAAAGAAGGAATATAGCTAACGACTTGAGAAAAGATATTTGAAGCAAGGACCTTGGTTGCATAAACAGGAGCATGATACAAACAATTTGCATAAGTATAATTTTTGCCTAATCTAGCAATAATGCGCTGTTGTTCTTCATCAGAACTTGCTGCATTTAATTGTTTCCATAACAGTGATTGTTCTAGTTCTCTACATCCCCCCATCCATGCGTAAGTGCCTGTTAAATTTAAATCTACCAAAGGATTGTAATAGCACTTCACCTCTATAAGTTTCGCTAATCCTTGCAGATTCAAAGTGGTGAGCTGGTTGTGACTGCAATCTAAGCTTGTAAGGTTTTTTAGCGCTTGCACATTCAGAGTGGCGAGCTTGTTGTTACTGCAATTCAGGCCCTCTAAACGTTGCCAAAAATTTACGTACTCTTTTTCTTGAAAAAGAGAAACTGGAAAACGTGTGATTTTATCTAAACTTAAACGACGGTCATACAAGTTCTTAATTGCTAATTTAATAATGTCACTGTTTATCTTTTCCAACACAACATCTTTAGCTTCTAACGAGGCTAATGTTACTGGATTGCATGGTGAAAAAATGTCTGCACGTTCAGGGCGGTATATGCGCCATATGTGCTTAGGGTGATGTTCTGCAAAATAAACGAATTCTTCTTGTTGTCTAGCCTGAATTTTTAAAAAAGCGTCTGAAAAAGCAAGAACAGCATTATCTTGGGGTAAAACTGCTGGCAAGGTTTTATCTAGGGCATAAAGACGATTATAAAACGGTTGTAAAAAGGTTGCATGAGAGCCCACAAATTGGGTGACTTTGCAAAGCTGTCTAAATCTAGCCAAATCCTCATTGTCTAGATGGCTTGCAATTTTGGCCCAAACTTCATTTGGAAGCCATGTTGTATCGGTCATCTCATTTTCCTTTTGTACTGCTAAAAAAGGGTTTTATTTGCGAATTGGAATAGTAACTTTTATTAGTTAGCAAAAAAACACTTTATTGATGGGTGGTCTATTAAGGTGACGAACTGCGGGTAAAGCTTTAGCTTTAAAGAAAAAGGCGACGAACTGCAATAAAGCTGTAATGCGGATAAAAAAAAGGCCCGTAAGGGCCTTTTTTGAAAGAAATTTGTAATACGTATTAACGCTTAGAGTACTGTTCGACTTTACGCGCTTTACGGTGACCAACTTTCTTACGCTCAACCTTACGGCTGTCACGTGTCACAAAGCCAGCTTTTCTTAAGATGCGACGTAAAGACATTGCACCTGACTCTTCACCTTGGCCTTCTTCACCAGAAGTTTCGTCGCCATGTAAAGATTCACCTAAAGTTTGACCCAATAACTGTGCTGTCACAGTCATTTGTGGCGCTAAACCAGATTCATCGTACTGTAATAATGCACGAGTAATACCGTGGCGTGTTGCGCCAGCTTGTCCCATTGGACCGCCGCCACAAACATTAACGATCACATCAAATTTTTGTTCCATGTCCACTAATTTTAGTGGTTGACGAACCATAACGTGAGCCGTTTTACGACCACCAAAATATTCTTCAACAGTCTTTTTGTTGATCGTGATTTTGCCTGTACCAGGACGTAGGAATACACGGGCAGTGCAAGTTTTTCTGCGGCCAGTACCCTGGTATTGTTCAGCTGTTTTCATCATCTAAATTTTCTCACCAAAATTAACGAACGGTTTCTAGAGGCATAGGCTGTTGAGCAGTATGCGGATGCTCATTACCTGCATAGACCTTTAGTTTTCTGTACATTTCTCTTCCTAGAGGACCTTTAGGCAACATGCCCTTGATAGCCTTCTCTAGAATGCGCTCAGGATGCTTTGCACGCACTTCTCTGAGTGTTTCAGCGCGAACACCACTTTGGTATCCACTGTGTTCGAAATAAATCTTTGTGTCTTCTTTTTTGCCTGTAACAGGAATATTTTGTATGTTAGTCACTATAACATAGTCACCTGTATCTACATGAGGGGTAAATATAGGCTTATGCTTACCTCTTAGTATGGAGGCTATTTTCGTCGCAAGACGCCCTAGGTTCACATTAGCTGTACCGGCATCAACGATAAACCAAGCCCGTTTTACTTCATGGGCCTTGGCACTTTTAGTTGTCATGTAGAAATGGCTCCTAATCCACAGTTCCTTAAAATTGGCGAATTATACTGAACCCTAAGCCAACTTACAACCGAAAGGCTAGGTTTAGGTATTTACCCGAGATTTTAAAGGTTTTTTCTCAAAATTATGTCAAAATAAGTTTATTAACTACGTTATTATTTAATACACTCTGCTCGATGATATCATCAATATCTTGTTCACTAGTATACTTATACCAAATTCCATCAGGATAAATAACTAACAAAGGGCCTTCATGGCAGCGTCCTAAACACCCGGTCATCGTTGTTCTTACCGTTGAAATGCCCAACTTCTTTAATTTCTTACGCGCATATTCTCTTAATCCAGCAACATCTACCTGCTTACCACAACTAGGTTTGCTGCTGTCATCTTCTCTTACGTTATGACAAAAAAAGACATGTTTATGATAATAACTCATCGTGTATGATGCTCTTTATGATTAAATTAAAAATAAGGCGTCCGAAATAATATGCATTCTAAACTTGTGTCTACTATTCAAACCGAGGCAAGCCAATGCGTAAAATGCGGCTTATGTCTGCCTTACTGCCCCACTTATGGCCTGACTCAAGACGAAAGCGAATCTCCCAGAGGACGCATCGCTCTCATGCAAAATCTGGCCACAGAAACCCTTTCCTTCAGTACTAAGGCTCACGACCATATCGATAATTGCCTCAGTTGTAAAGAATGTGAACGCGTCTGCCCAGCTCAAGTGCCCTATGAAGACCTTTTATTAAATTATCGCGCTTGGGAAAAGCCCCAATTAAAAACCATGCCTTCAAAAAATAGCTGGATGACTGCGCTTTTTGAACATTTGGTTACTCGTCCTAAAGAAATGCAAAGATTAGCCAAATTATTATGGTTAACCGAAAAACTGGGTTTAAGAGCGCTTGCTCAAAAATGGGGCATCGTAAAACTACTGAGGTTAACAAGACTCAATGCGCTATTACCTCGCAAACTGCCTCGCCCTACTACGCTGGCAGAGTTTTATCCTGCTAAAGAGAGTGCTACTAAAAGAGGCGTTGTGGGATTATTCACCGGCTGTCTATCAACTCTATTCGATGCCCAAACCAATCAAGATGCTATTATGGTTTTGCAACATCTTGGCTATGATGTACACGTACCCAAAGCGCAAAGTTGTTGTGGCGCCATTGCCAGTCATGCCGGTAATGCCGCTACCGCCAAAAATTTATTGAAAACAAACCTCCATGCTTTTGCACCTTTAGACAAAGGCACTCAAAAAATTGATCATATTATTACGACAGCCAGCGGCTGTGGTTCAATGTTAAAAAATAATAGTGAAAGCACTAACCAAGAAACTGGTTTTTTTTCCGGTAAAATTATCGACATCTGCGATTTTGTGAATCAGGCCATTTGGCCTGAAGAAATGATCGCAACTTTAGGTAAAGCAAATGCCCAATTGATGCAAGAAAAAATTGCCATTCATACACCTTGCACGCTAAGAAATGGCCTTAAAAAACCGATGGTTAGCCAAAATTTACTTCAAAAACTAGGTTTAGCATGTCACCCTTTACAAACCAAAGAACAATGCTGCGGTTCTGCGGGCACCCACATGCTTTCGCACCCCGAAACATCAGAAAAACTACTGGATAGCGCCTTAATTGACTTAGATAAAATTGCCCCTACTCAGCTAGTGACTTCTAATATAGGTTGCGCTTTACACTTTCAAAAACGTTTTACCGAGCAAAACAGACCTATTCGTGTTTGCCACCCTATAAGTTTATTTGCGGAAATGCTAGCAAATCGCTAAACAGTTATGATAAGGTTGTAACGTTGTAAAATAGCCGGTTTGTCAAAAAGGAGATCATATGGCTGTGCGTAAGTCTAAGACTGCAAAAAAAGTGACTAAAAAGTCACCTGTTAAAGCAACGAAAGTTGTAAAAGCGAAAGTAAAAACTAAAGCTAAAGCTAAAGCTAAACCAGCTGCTGCTAAGCGTGTTGTGAAAAAAGCAGCTCCTAAAGTTGCTAAAAAAACCACAACTACTGCTCGCACTGCAACAAGTTCAGTGGGTGCACCTACTTTAACTAGAGTGTCTGTTGGTGACAAACCTTTCAGCAAATCTGAGTTAATCACCACTCTATCTGGCAGAACTGGTGTTGGCCGTAAACAGGTTCAGCAAGTACTAGACGCTCTTCAAGAAGTCATTCAAGTTCACTTGAACAAACAAGGTCCTGAAACTTTCATCTGGCCTGGTATCGCTAAGATCCAAGTCGTGAAAAAACCAGCGACTAAAGCTCGTAAAGGTATTAATCCTTTTACTGGCGAAGAAATGGTTTTCAAAGCAAAACCTGCTTCACGCAAAGTAAAAATTCGTCCTTTGAAAAAGCTAAAAGAAATGGCTGCTTAATTTTAATTAAGTTAGTTATTCCCAATAAAAAAGCCGGCATATGCCGGCTTTTTTTCAGCTTCTCTGCTATACTGAATTGTAAATCATCAAAATTCCTTAGAGCAGACCATAACCATGCTTATTATTAAAATTAAAAGAGCATATGAGCCATCAGCAAAATCCGATGGTTTTAGAATTTTGGTCGACCGCTTATGGCCACGAGGGGTTAAAAAGCAAACAGCTAATATTGATTTATGGTTCAAAGACGCTGCACCAAGCCCTGAACTAAGAAAATGGTATGATCATGATCCCGAAAAATGGTCTGAATTTAAAAAAAACTACACAAAAGAATTAAATCAAAAAAAAGACTTGCTCCCAACTCTTTTAGAGTGCAAAAGTAAAACCATTACACTCATTTTTGCAGCTAAAAATGTCGAATATAGTCATGCGCTTATTTTACAAAAATATATTCAAAAAAAATTAACCGTAAAATAAGAGGATTAAATCCCCCAGCCCCCTTTGATGCCAAAGGGGGCCGGTTGAGTAGTGCGAAGACGGGGGGATTTATGTTAATACAATTCTGGTTGGCACCAGTTTTTTAAGCTGTTTGTCTTGCCTATGCCCAAACCATTTTAGGCTCGCCCACACCAAGCCATAAAACAATGAAATACTCCCAATCCAAATGCTCGATTTAACGGGATGTAATGTATAAGTGGCTATTTGGTAATATAAAACTGCCACGGTATAAGCTAACAGGGTTGTCCAGCATACAGAAAAAATAGCCCAATGTTTTCTGACCTCGCGAACCATCGCAGCCGTTGTCGATACACACGGAAAATATAACAATACAAACAGCAGGTAAGCAAAAGCCGCATGCACCGTGCCAAAATGATGGTTTAATACTCCAAAACCTTTGGCTGAACTCATACCACTCCCACCTTCTTCTTCGATGGGTGCGGCATGTTCAATAGGATTTAATAAAGCATGACCTAAACCAACTATATTTTCTGGAATAGAATTTAAAGCAGTATAAAAATTAAGATCTTCTGGTGGATTTTCTTCATCTAAACCATACAATGAATTTAACGCACCAATCACTACTTCTTTGGCTAGTACACCTGTTAATAGTCCAACCGTTGCTGGCCAATTACTATCTTGAATACCCATGGGGTGAAAAACCGGTGTAATAGCTTGTCCAAATGCCATCATTAATGTTGATGATGATGCTTCTGTCACACTAGCTGATTTTTCGTGTTGACCCATTTGTTGCCAAGTGCCATCTACACCAACATGCCCCAATAAAGCCAGCACCATGCTAATGGGAATAATTAACTTACCCGCATTCATAATAAAATGTTTTAACCGATGCCAAGCATGGCGACACAATAGTTTGAAAGCCGGCAATTGATAATCTGGTAATTCTAAAACTAATGGCGAAACTGTGCCTTTTAACAAAGTCTTTTTCAATAAAAAACCTGTCATCATGGCCATGGCAATACCAATTAAATACAACAAGAAAATAATATTTTGGCCTTTGGCAAAAAAAGCAGACACAAACACCGTAAAAATAGCTAAGCGTGCACCACAAGACATAAACGGACTGATCATCACTGTCAGAATTTTATCTCGCTTATTTTCTAACGTTCTCGCCCCCATAATGGCAGGGACATTACAGCCAAACCCCACGATCAAAGGCACAAACGATTTACCAGGCAAACCAATAGAACGCATCACTCTGTCCATCACAAAGGCAGCTCTGGCCATATAGCCGCTGTCTTCTAAAAAAGCGAGCGCAAAAAACATAGCCCCAATAACAGGAATAAATGTTAAGGTCGTATTAATTCCCTGTCCGATACCATGAGCGGCTAAACTAATTAACCAATTAGATGCATTAAGGCTTATTAATACCTGAGCCACACCTTCGACAAATAAAATTTTAGTGATTTGATCAAAAAAATCTTGGAAGATGCCACCAACATGAATCGCAAAAACAAACATGGCATACATGGCCATTAAAAAAAATGGTACACCAAAATATTTATTTAAAATCCATTTATCTATTTTTTCCGACCCTTTTTTCGAAACATGCGTTAATTTAGATTTAGGTAGATTGGCAATTAATGATTCGATCGAGCGATAACGTTCAGTGGCAAGTACCACGTCGTTTTCTTCCGATATAACCGATTCAATTTTTTTACTGGCAGGCACATTACTCGCCAATAATAATTGCAAGTCGGCAATCCCTTGTCCTTTATTCGCACTCACCGCCACAACAGGACAACCTAGCGCTTTCGATAAAGCCTCAACTTGGGGAATATCACGAGAATCTGCATGAGTTAACACGACAACGACAGGCAGACCTTGTTCCAATAGCTGAGTCGTTAAGTATAAATTTCTAGATAAAGAGCGAGCATCAACAACATTTAAAATTAGACCCGGTGCTTTTTCTGTCAACACATGCTGTGTTAATTTTTCATCTTCACTTAAATAGGGGCTATTTTGAAAATCGGGGATCAGGCCATAAATACCCGGTAAGTCCATGACTTCGACTTGAATATCTTCACAAGTAAAAAAGCCCGAGACCTTTTCCACCGTCACACCAGACCAATTCCCTACCCGCTGCTTCATTCCCGTTAAAGCATTAAATAACGTGGTCTTACCCGCATTAGGATTTCCTACAAGGACAACGGTACGCACTTAGGCTCTCCTTGCGTTATCAATTTTACCTGAAAAAGTAATGCTTCTTCTTTTCGAAGGCTCAAAGCGCATTCTCTTACCAAAATTTGAATGGGATCACCCAACGGCGCAAAACGAACTACTTTGATTATCACACCAGGTGTTAATCCCATTGCCAAGAGTTTTTGACGTGCTTGAAAAGAATTGGCGACATAATGATCGAGAATAGCCGACTGATTCGGTTTTAAGTTTGTTAAATTAGTTAATTCTGAGCTGACTTTCAAGATATTACTGGCCTTTCATATTGGCTATTTTCTGTAAATGATAATCATTCTCATTTACTTAGTCAAAATATATTTCATCACGCTTTCTTTGAGCGGAACTAATTTTCCGTGGAAAAAATGACCTGTTTCGGGAAATTTTTCTAAAATCACATGGGGCTTTAATGCTTGAGGCAATTTATCTACCCACTGATATACCGCCTCGGGCGGCACAACTTCATCTTGTTCACCCATCAAAACCACCCAATTGATGTTTTTTTGTTCAAACACAGATGCGTGATTTGCAATCAATGTATCAAAATCTAATCTATCTACTGCTGGCGCTACGCTGATTAATTGTTGAATAGCCCAATCATGTGTTATTGCCCAATGAGCTGAAATATACGTCCCAAAAGAAAAACCGGCCAACGATAATGGCGTAGACTTCGGCAATACTTTTTTTACCCAAGTAATGACTGCATCTAAATCAGCGACTTCACCTATCGCGTGCCCAAATGCTCCTTCGCTTTGACCTACTCCACGATAATTAAAACGAACGACTTTAAAGCCTTTAGCCAAATAAGCTTTTGCTAGGGTATAAACCACTTTGTTGTTCATTGTCCCCCCTTGCACAGGGTTAGGATGGCAAATCACGACCACACCTTTAAACTCATCAGAAGGGGATTCAGTTAATATTTCAATGCGTCCAGCAGGGCCTGTTAAAAAAGCATGTGTTTCAATTAGAGGAAAAACATCTGGATCCATAATGGATTGATTTGTCATAAATGTACTCCGTACCTCTTCTCTATGTATCGCGCTACCTCTAAACCGGGTTATCGATATCTATAAATTGATGCTCAAGCCCAAAGTGCTTAGACAAATGAGCGCCTAGTGCCTGAATACCATAACGCTCGGTAGCATGATGGCCGGCAGCATAGAAATTCACACCTAATTCACGAGCCAAATGCGTCGTCGCTTCGGACGCTTCGCCTGTAATGAACACATCGACATCATGAGGTACTTCGGTGATAAATTTTTGTGCGGCACCAGTGCAAATGGCAATTTTTAATATTTTTTTAAGCTCTGGTTCTGTTTTTAATTCAGAAGCAATAAATAAAGGCTGGCGATTTAATTTTAATGCAATTAATTTATTCAGATCCGCCAAACTCATTTTTTCTGCTGTCTGACCTATCCAGCCTAAAGTAGGAAAATGTGGATCAATGGGCCAATATCTATCGAATACTAACCCTAAAGTTTTGGCTAATTGATGATTATTGCCCACTTCATGATGGGCATCTAATGGCAAGTGATACGCAAATATATTTAAATCGGCTTTAATCGCTCTTTCGATTCTTTTTTTACGATAGCCCGTAATTTCATAAGGATCTTTTTGCCAAAATAAACCATGATGCACCAGCAATGCTTGTGCACCATATTCTATCGCTTTATCTATTAAAGCCAAACTGGCGGTGACACCTGTGACGATTTTTTTGATAGAAGACACACCTTCGATTTGCAAGCCATTAGGACAGTAATCTATTTGTCGATTATTTATTTGTAAATAATCTTGAATATAATGCTCAAAGACGTGTCGTTCTATCATTGATATTCCTTACGGGGGAAAATTTTTACGCGGGTACGCGTTTAATATCAGCCCCTAATTGAGATAATTTTTCTTCGATACATTCATAGCCTCTATCAATATGATAAATTCTATCTACTAAAGTCTCGCCTTGTGCAACTAAGGCTGCTAAAACAAGACTGGCTGACGCGCGTAAATCTGTTGCCATCACAGGCGCTCCTGTTAATGCAGGCACCCCTTTGCATATGGCTTGGTTGCCATTTACTTTAATGTCTGCCCCCATGCGACGTAATTCTTGAGCATGCATAAAACGATTTTCAAAGATCGTTTCAGTGATAACAGATTCACCTTCTGCTACCGCATTCAATGCCAAAAATTGCGCTTGCATGTCGGTAGGAAAGCCTGGATAAGGAGCAGTATGAATATCAACGGCTTTGGGTCTTTGACCTTTCATGTCCAACGTTATCCAATCAGAGCCTGTTTCAATATGCGCCCCTGCTTCTGTTAGTTTATCTAATACCGCGCTTAAAATATCAGGGCGAGTGGCTTTCACCGTGATTTTACCACCTGTAATGGCAGCCGCCACTAAGTAAGTACCAGTTTCCACTCTGTCTGGAAGAACATGGTATTCTCCGCCTGTTAAACTTTCGACACCTTCGATAGTGATAATATCTGTGCCTGCGCCAGAGATTTTAGCGCCAAGCGTATTTAAGAAATTAGCCAAATCAACCACTTCTGGCTCACGTGCTGCATTCATTAATCTTGTGGTGCCATCTGCTAAAACAGCTGCCATCATTAAATTTTCTGTGCCTGTAACGGTAACCAAATCAAAATGAATGTCAGCGCCTTTTAGACGACCATTCACTTTACCTTCGATGTAACCATTTTCAACTGTGATCTCTGCACCCATTTTTCTTAAACCAGCAATATGCAAATCAACTGGTCTGGGACCAATCGCGCAACCGCCAGGCAATGAAACATGCGCTTGACCAAAGCGTGCTAATAATGGACCTAATACCAAAATGGAGGCTCTCATGGTTTTGACAACTTCGTATGGTGCCACAAAGCTTAAAACATGCTCAGCATTAATCACGATGGCATTGCCTTCAGAGACGGTTAACTCAACACCCATTGCACCTAGTAGCTTCATGGTTGTGGTCACATCATTTAAATGAGGGATGTTACTGATGGTAACTGGCTTTGGTGCTAATAAACCCGCCGTAATAATAGGCAAGACGCTATTTTTCGCGCCTGAAATCTTCACTTCGCCTTCGAGGCGATTTCCGCCCTTGATTAAATGTTTTTGCATATATGGGTGCTCAACTGCTCATTTTATTAAAGTAAATA
>CAYSTH010000055.1:0-12455 GCA_964433995.1 uncultured Francisellaceae bacterium
GAACAGTTGAATGCTACAGTAACATATATTCTGAATTTTTTTCGTTCTGAAATAGAAAAAAAACAAACCACGGTTGTAAGTAATAACTTATCTATTTTTCAAAGCAATCTTGAGCGAATTTTTGCTCGAGAACTTCCATTATATAATCCAGAGAATTTTGCATTACATAAAAATAGTACGAATGAACGCTATTTTATTGAATGGATCGAAAAAAATATTCTGCCTTTTCCTGATGATTTTAGTGTAGTGGTTTCCAATGATGGTAATAGCTTTGCCATGCACGGTAAAATTAAAACGCCTATATACACTCCGCAGCCAATTCTTAATGGGTCTGTAAATATGTCGATTGGTTCAGATTCGATGTCAATATGCAGTTCTTCTACTTCTTCTCCTGAAAAAAACTCCTCTACTCCTATTGTCCCTATTCATCCTATAAAATCTGCATATATCCCTTCTGACTCACAACCTTCTTCTAACCTGACATTTATACAAATGAGTAAACCAGTACCTGTTGAACCAGTAGTTGATACAGAAGTTGAGATTGACCCTGAAAATGGCAATGAACTGCAAAAAAGAAATTACTTTAATTCACATTATGAGAGCTTCTATGAATATCTTAAAGTCACTCAAAAAAAAGAGGGAGAAAGACACGTATTTTTTGATTATAGCAGCATTGATAAAAATAATATTTATCAAGATAATGAACAGCCTAAATACGATACTAACACTCGCGGCATGTATATTCCTATCTACAAAAAAAATAAATATGGTGATGTCTATCGAACAATGCGAGCTACCGTTGCCGAGACTATTTCAACACCGACATCAACACCAACTATCGCTCAAAAAACAGATCTAGAGATATTTCAGATGGAGTATGAAGAGCTAACAAATAACCTAAATAATTTACGTATAAGCTAGTTTTTTTTAATTTTTAAAGACTTGTTTTGGGCTCGAGGATGTTTTTCATCTTCGTAGCCAACACGCCTAGTTTTATTATTTTTTCTTTTATCATCTGATAAAATAAGCGGGCTAAATTGAACTTTTTCGGGTTGTTTGGCTTGTTTTTTATCTGCCTTTGGTTTTATTAATATATCTTTTAATGCATGATTTAAATCATGCTTATACGTCTTAATATCGTTTATGGCCATTTTTAAATTTTTAATCTCTGCCTTACCTAAAACATGATGTTTTTTCATCTGATTACTTAGACCAGTGACTTCATTTTCTAGTAAAGTAAGTTCTTTTGTTACTTCTAGTTCTTTTAATTTAATTTTTTCCGCTAATTCTATATTAAAAGGTTCTTTTTCCATTTTTTTTAACAAAGATAATAATTCTGAAGATTTTTTTAAAACAGACTGCTGAGATGTTGAAATTTTATCATACAAATGAATTAAATCTGAACGAGCTTTATCACTCATATTGAGTTGCATAAAGTCACAAAACAAGGTGTTTGTCATTTCATGCACAAACGTATCTTGCTTGTTAAGTTGCGTAACAGCCGCGTGAATATGACCTCTTGTTTTCTGTTTTGCATCTTTATACATATTTGCTTGCTTGCATCTATCTTTAATACTACGAGCAAATTGCATCATTATCCATTGAGCGTATCCTGAAAATCCTCGCGAAGGATCTTCATTCATTTCTCTGTCTATTTTTACATTTCTAAAATCTTTCGTTATTTTTAATCGATTCACATTTTTTCTATTATGTGGAGATAAATTTTTGAAATTTTTTGATATACTAAAATGGTTACTTGATTCCAGATCTACGCCAATTCCTTTTTCACTCACTTTAAAAATACGTTTATCTGGTTCAAATTCTAATCCCATTTGTTTTCTAACCCATTGAGCATCTTTTTTATTCATCTCTGGTCGATATCGATAGTGCTCAATAATTGGCTGTGATAAAGCATGCCCGGCATTATCATCAATTTTAACGAGCAACATATTCATTGACTGCTGAGCATGTTTGAAATAAGTTTGGCAATCATTCACCCACGGTCGATAATTTTTTAAATCATACTCACCTGTTTCTAATCTTTCCTTAGCAGATAAATGTAGTGCCATTGTCACTATTCCCGGGACAATTCGCACTTGTCCTGTGACTCTCGAAGCAGCATATTCATCTGTTTGCCCAGCAGGATTTAATTCTAAAATTTCATGATTTTGGTTATGTTTCTTTATACCATTTTTAAATGGTGAATCATAAATTTGAATATAACCATGACGATAAATACCTAGTACTCTATTCAAGATGGGCATGCCAGAGCCAGCATTAACCGTACTGATGCCATACATTTGTTTGCCTACTAAGTAGTTTATATAATTTTCAGTAGGTGTTTTATCTTTTGGCGTTGTAAAATGTTGTGCCACAAAATCATTGAAGTTTTTATATTGATTTTGTTTATTGCTTTCTTCGTAAAATGCTTGTGCGTATCTTTCTATTTTTTCAGGTGTTAATCCATAATCCTTAGTTAACTGTTCATAATAATCATGATCAGCTTTTTTATTTGAATTTTTAAGCGCTGTCAAAGATTGTTCAGCGATGTTAACTAATCTGATCTTAGGCATATTTTCCGCCATAAATATAATAATCATGCTCAGAAATTAAGACTAAATTTTAAATAAAAAAGTTCATTCTATATGAATAGTTTTGTTGTAGATGCATCATTTTATAAAAAAACGTTGTATTAGGTCTATACTCTGCCGATATACACTTAGCTGTAAATTTTAATTAGTTTTTTTATTATATTTTGAGGAAGTAAACATGAAGACCAAAAACGCTTTTTCACTGATATTGAGTTCAGTGTTAACACTTACACTTTTTGCCATTAGTCCGAATGTGTTGGCTGATAAAGAGAAAAATAATAAAAATGCAGAGCCTAAAACAGTACAGTACCGATTGGTTTATGCTAAGAATTCTCCCATGACCGATCTTTCTTTAAACAATGCCGAAATAAAAGTGCATTTATACTCCAATGGCGTACCCAAAGGACAACAAGTATTTAAAACTAATGAACAAGGCGAGTTTGAATTCAATCAGCCTAAGCATGTTCATTCTCGTGCCATTTCTATGAATCTTATTCGTTTACAAAATGATGCCAAAAACAACGAAGCTTGTGAGGGATATTTAGATCATAAAAAAAATGAATTAAAGGTTACCTGTCAAAAGAAACATTCTCGCAAAAACCATAAAAACAGCTAATTTTATTAGGACACCCATATTAACCCATATTAATATAAAAGTTAATATGGGTTTCCGCTTCCCTGAAACTTAATCTCAAAAAATCTGTTTTATTTAGTTTTATTTAAATGAAAAGTTTAAGTTCGGATATATTTTAACTTGCATGTGAAAATATTAAGATTAGCCAGCTTTTTTGTAACACTCTTCTGCCATTTTTTTGCCAAATGGAGATCTAACGCGATATATTCTTGCAAAACGAGAAAAAGTTGATTGATGTCCTACTGTACAATAAAATCCTTTCTGCAAATGTTTAACCATTTTTAACCAACCACACGATTTAAGATTAAGGCGATCTAAAATAGGTTCATAATTTTCTAAAATTCTACCTGGCTTATCCTCTCTAAAAATACGTCCTGTTGTGTCAACTAGAGCCAAATAATCTTCAAATTTGAAATCGATATTCGGCGTTTCTTGTGTTTCACCCTCGATAAACGGCATTAATTCGGATGATATTTTTTCTTTCATCGACTGGATACGTTCATAAATAGAAGTAAACTCTGATGTTTCAGGTGTTTCAGCTTGATTTGCTCTAATAGGGTTTAAATCAACATAGGCCATTGCACTTAATACCGCCCCTTCATCTAAAAGTGCTTGTGATTTAAACCGTCCTTGCCAAAAGCGACCATCTACCTCATCTTCTCGATTTGCCCTTCTTGCGATAGGTTCATTTAAACAACGCATATACCAACTCAGGCTAGATAAACGTATTCTAAGTTCTTCAACCTTTTTTTCCGCTGAAATTAAATCTAACTTATTTATATGTTTTCCCATACTCGGGCCAAATAAACGAGTCCAGCGTAACAAAATTTCATTTGGAGACCAGCTCTGAGCCAAATCAGTATTAACATATAAAACAACATGATAATGATTGCTCATGACAGCGTACGCACAAATATGAACAGAAAAGATACCTGCTAAATATTTTATTCTATCAACTAACCACTGTTTGCGATGGCTATAGTCTTTTCCTGTTTGACTATCTGTGCCGCATAAATAAGAACGTCGAACACAGCGGTTCATAAGGTGGTAATAGCGTGTTGCTGAATAGTCTATTTGCGCAGCCCTGGCGGTGGTCATTTCAAATCCTTGAATAAAATCACCCTGATTATCCTAACTCTGCATCTTAAATGTCAACTTATTATGGGTGTCCTAAATATTTGCTGTATTTTCGGGTTGCAAACTGATAACTTTAATTAAAATTTTTCATAAAATATAGTTGGTTAACATGATAAATATTGAATCCGCAAAAAAAACCATCGAAGCCTTCTGGGAGCAGCGTCTTTCTCTTGCGCCTAATAATATTCCAAATGAATTAACAAAAACCTTAGAGTGGGTCTTTAAAGAATTAGAGCTAGGAAACTTGAGAATCGCCGTTCCTAATCCAAAAGATGCTAATAATTGGGAAACAATTTCATGGCTAAAACAAGCCGTTCTACTCTCTTTTAGAGCCTACGATAACCAAATAATATCCGGAGAATTTACTCAGTTCTACGACAAAGTCCCCCTGAAATACGCTAACTATACTCCCAATGATTTTAAAGATGCAGGTGTCAGAGTCGTTCCCCCAGCAACGATTCGTCGCGGTACCTATATAGGTAAAAATGTTGTATTAATGCCTTCCTATGTGAATATTGGCGCCTATATAGGTGAAAGCTCGATGATTGATACCTGGGCAACAGTCGGTTCTTGCGCACAAATCGGTAAAAATGTTCATTTATCGGGTGGTGTAGGGATTGGTGGTGTATTAGAACCCCTTCAAGCAAATCCAACGATTATTGGCGATAATTGTTTTATTGGCGCTCGCTCTGAAATTGTAGAGGGTGTGATAGTCGAAAATAATTGTGTCATTTCGATGGGCGTATATATAGGCCAAAGCACTAAAATTTATGACAGAGCATCAGGAAAAATTTTATACGGCAGAGTACCTGAAGGCTCGGTTGTCGTCCCTGGCACTTTACCAAGCAAAGATGGGTTATATGGCTTGTATTGTGCTGTCATTGTTAAACAAGTCGACAGTCAAACGCGTGCTAAAACCAGTTTAAATGAATTATTACGGTCTGATGATTAACATGACAATCTCTCCCATTACGACGTTGACTTCCGATTTAATTTCTAGACAATCTATAACACCCAATGATAAAGGTTGTCAGGAAATATTAGCTAATTTATTACGACAAGCAGGATTTAATGTCACTGAATTAAATTTTGAAGACACCCATAATTTATGGGCAACACATTCGGGAAGCACTTCTGAACCTGTTCTCTGTTTAGCAGGACATACTGATGTCGTTCCAGCTGGGGATATCAGTTTGTGGCATACCTCCCCTTTCGAACCCTATATAAAAAATGAATTTTTATATGGCAGAGGTGCTGCCGATATGAAAGGATCATTAGCAGTACAAGTGTTATCTGCGATTGATTTTGTTAAAAAAAATCCTAACCATTCGGGTACCCTCGCCTTTTTAATCACAAGCGATGAAGAAGGCACTGCTAAAAATGGCACAAAAAAGGCATTAGCTTATCTTTTTGAAAAAAATCCTGATTTAAAAATACACTATGCCATCATTGGAGAGCCTTCGAGTGTCGAAAAATTAGGTGACACTATCAAGATAGGTCGAAGAGGATCATTATCTGGTGTGCTCACTGTACAAGGTACCCAAGGGCATGTGGCCTACCCTCAACGTGCTAACAACCCTTTTCATTTAATTAGCCACACTTTATCGGACTTAATAAAATATAAATTTGATGAAGGTAATCAAGATTTCCCTCCCACCAGCTTGCAATTTACAGACATTCAATTTGGTGTGGGTGCTGATAATGTGATTCCTGGATTATTTAGTGCAAATTTTAATTTACGCTTTTCTCCTATTCAAACAGATGACAGCATTAAGGCTATTTTCACGACTATATTTTCGCAAAATAATATTTTACCTGAACAGTACAATATTAACTGGCGTCTTTCAGGATTACCTTTTTATACGCACCCCAATAGCAAAATTGTGATGGCGGTACAATCTGCTATTCAAGCCACGACGTCTCTTACACCTGAATTATCTACTTCAGGTGGAACAAGCGATGGCAGATTTTTTGCTCTATATGGAACAGAAGTTGTTGAATTAGGCCCGATTAACGATACCATTCATCAAGTCAATGAACGAGTCAATATCGACGATCTGATTCAATTACAAAAGATATATTTGCAGATTTTTAATCAAATACTGGTTTAAAGTTTAAAAAACTACACTCTCCCCATATATTCCAAGCTCAACTTTTGAGCTTGCTCTAAATCGGGAGGAGAAAGTTCTAAAGCCAGTTGATTACGAATCAACCCAGCGTGATCATTACCTTGTGCTGCTGATAAATTTAACCAAGCGTAAGCTTTCACTTTATTTTTAGAAACACCTAATCCTTGATGAAACATTTGACCTAAATAATATTGTGCTTCACTATTCCCTTGACGAGCAGGCTTATTTAACCAGTTTAATGCTTTACCGTAATTTGCTGGAATACTAGGTTCCTCTCCCGTCACATAAATTCTACCTAAATATAACGCCGCTAAATCTAATCCTTCTTTGGCCGATTTTTCTATATAAGAAATCCCTTCTTGAGGATTGGCAGCAATATTCAATATTGTGTTGCCATTTAACATCGCTCTACCTAATTGAAATAAGGCTTTAGGATCACCAACCTCAGCTGATTTTTTTAGAAAAGCTTCAGGAATACTGTCTGCAGCAGAAGCTGTTACAGAATCTGTATTTTCTGTTGCTACCCATAATTTCGCTTCGGGCACTCCATTCGAAGAAGCTTGCGTCATTAATTCTTTGGCTTCTTGTTGATTGCTAGATGCCCCTCCTATTCCTTGAGAAACCATCATAGCAAGTTGATATTGCGCAGAAGGGTGCCCTGCTCCAGCTGCTTTTCCAAGCCACATTTTAGCCAAAGGAGCTGAAGCCTCTCCTGAATTTAAATACGTTAACCCCAAAGCATACCAAGCATCTGGATTTTCTTGTTGTGCTGCACGTTGATACCAATATAAAGCCTTTTCTTTATCTTGCGTTGTACCTATGCCTTTATCATATAAATAAGCAAGCGGTAAGCTGGCCGCTAACTCCCCTTGACTGGCTGCCTGCGAATATAAAATAAACGATTTAAGTGGATCTTGGGTGACACCAATGCCTTGATAGTAAAATTCAGCCAATTTTAATTGTGCTTTGGGATGATTGCCTTCTGCACTTTGTAAGTACCAATAGACCGCAGCAGATAGATCTTTGGATACAAACTGACCCGCTTCTAAAATTTGCCCTAAATGATAACTGGCATCGTAATCTTTATCTTTTGCCGCTGATACCCACCATGCTAATGCCTGCTGAATATCTTTTTCAACGTAATGACCTTCAAAATAAATTTCGCCAATTTTAGCTTTAGCGGGTGTGTAATTATTTTTAGCTGCTTGAACGAGCCAATTCAGTGCTTGCTGTGGTTCATGTTCATATGCTTGTTCATTTAATAAATACAAGCCTAATTTAAACTGTGCTTCAGGGACATTTTCACCAGCAGCTTTAGATAAATATTGAAAAGCTTGTTCATTGTCTACTACTGTTCCTTGCCCTTGCTGATATAATTTTGCCAATTCTAAATAAGCAGGCACAAATTTTTGTTGTGCAGCCTGATTTATCCAATAAAAACCTTGATTAGCGTCTTGTTTTATTTCGCCTTTTAAATACATTAAACCCAATTCAAATTGAGCAGGAGCATAATGAACATTTGCTGCTTTCATGAGGTTTTCGTGTGCTTTTTGCGGGTATCTGTTTCTTTGCAAATGACCTAATTGGTGAGTATAAACAACATAAGGGTATTCAGCTGCTTCTGTTGCCCATTCTAATGCCTTGTCTGTGCTTTTAGGCAATCCTACCCCATATTCATATCCCAAGCTCATTAGATATTGTGCTTGAGGGTGTTGCTGTTTAGCAGCGCGACCAAACCAAACCATTGCTTTTTCGGCATCTGGCTGAGTGCCTAAACCTAAATATGTTTGAATCCCGACAATGAGTTCTGCATCGACATCGCCACTCTGAGCAAAAGCCTGACAGTAGCGATAAGATTTTTCCATTCCCTCTTTGGCAAGGATTTTTAAACAAGGATTGTGTTTATTTTGAACAACAGAAGAAAGTGTTGTCTGTAGTGGCTGCTTTTGATAAAAAGTTTGATATCCCCAAAGACCTATCGCAGCTAATACAGTTAATCCACTGGCGGCAAATAGCATCACTGGGAATAATTCCAGAGGATTGGAATGACGATTTGCAAAAGCAGTCTTAATAAAATTGGTCATATATCTACCTATATATATAAAAAGATAGATCCAAAGAGATCTGTATTAATTATGGAAGATAGGTAAGATATTTTTCCAAAAAATCGGTAAAGATTATCAAAAAAAACTAGGATGGCATGCTATTTAACCAAAAAACCACACCACTTATAATAGCTGTCATGATAACTAATATTGCAATCACATCAACCGCATCATCAGAAAATTTTTTACTCGCCATACCTTTCTCCCTTTAGACGATATAAGGCCTTTCATTCTACTGAAAGGCATTCTAAAATCAAAAGATTATTTTCGTTTCTAATTTATTAGAATCAAGTAAAATAGCTTGGGTCTCAACTATTTTGTCATCTCTTGATTTATCAGCTATTCCACTCATTGAACCTTTAACAGCAATCACCCATTTTTGCCCTGTTTGTAATATTCTTTCAGGGTTCATGGCATCGGAATTAGATAAAGTAAAGATTTGTGATTTTCCGGGCTGAATATCTTTAGGGACATTTAATTTTTTCACTAAAACAGGCATCGGGTTGCCAGGTTGTTTAACCGAAATAAATAAGGCAATGTACTGATGAATATTAGGATGAGCCCATTCTATGGTTAATTCAACAGTTGGGGAATCGCTTATCTTTTTACCTAACATCAGTTTGGCTCTGTCTGTCATAACCTGAATTAAATTTGCTTCGTCTGGGTTATCTGATTGAATCTTTTCCCAATATTGAATAGCATGAGCATAATCTGCTGTCTGAAAAAAATGTACGGCTAGCAAGTTAAAAAATCCATTATCTTTGGGATAAAGATCGATCAGTTTAGATAATGTTTGCACCGATTTATCAGATAATTTTCCATGGTGGCTTAACGATTCTGCATAATAAAAACCATATAAATAATCTCTGTTCTCTACCTTTATTTTTAAGGCTTTTTGATAAGCTATTTGTGCATTATAAGGCAAATTTAAAGCAAGATAGACTTCGCCCATTTTGGCATGAACGTACTCTGTTTGAGGCAACGTAGGATATAAATCTGTCAAAGATTGTTCAATAGATTCTGCGGTAACATCTGGGCTGTTTTTCAGTTTTTCCAATAAATCATGGATGTCTCTATAAGCATATAAAGATCTCAGTGGCTGTGAAGCACCATAAAAATAATAGCCGCCCCCTGTTAACCCCATAAACAAAAGAAATGTACTCATATTCATTAAGTAATTTTTTTTTGTTGATGATCTTAAAAAAATCAAAAAAATAGCAAAAAATAAAACAATTAGACTCAAACCAGCATAATATATAACCATAAATTATTTTAATAGCCTCTTAAATCCAATTCCACCTAATATCAATATCACTATAGGCATTAACCATATAAATAAATGCTTTGAGTTTATTTTAGGCGCAAAAAAAACCGATTCACCATAACGCTCAACTAACATTTGTTTGATTTCAACTGCCGACTTTCCTTGTTCAAACTGATTATGTATTTCCTTACGCATAATTAATGCCATGGGTGCATAAGAATCTGCCACACTTTGATTTTGACAGGTGACACATTTTACTTCTTTCAAAAAAGCATAATACAGTTGTTCATCTACAACAGCTTGATTACCCCAAGCTTTTAAATTAAAAAAAATAAAGATGAAAACCAAGTAATATTTTTTCATGCTTTTAATTCATGATTGAGCGACTTTAATTTAGGCAATAAGTTTTTCTCAAATTCTTCTTGCGTGAGCATGCCAACATGATGATAACGAATGCTACCTTGTTTATCGACAATAAAGGTTTCTGGCGTGCCTCTTAACCCTAATTCAAAGCCTAAATGCCCATCTTCATCAGATATGGATAATTTAAAAGGATTCCCTTGGCTGTTTAACCAAGACAAAACAGCATCTGTTTCATCTTGAAAACTAATCCCATAAATAGGGTATTCTGGATATTGCTTACTCAAGTTTAATAGCTCTGTATGTTCTTGCAAACAAACACTACACCAAGTTGCCCATACATGAATTAATCCTACTTGCCCTTTTAGCTCTTGTTCCGTAATGATTTTCATGGGATCGTTAATCAGAGGTAGAGTAAATTTTGGTAATTGTTTATCCGAAATTAAATCGGGTAAATTTTTAGGGGTAAGAGATAAGCCTTTCCACAAAATTAAAGTAAACCCTAAAAATAAACTCAAAGGAATCCAATACCTTTTTTGAGAAAAAATTTGCCCTACTTTAAACATGGTTCATGCATTCCTTAATACTAGTATTTGCTCAAAACTGTCATGCCAGCGAAAGCTGGCATCCAGCTAATCATATCTTCAATTTTTATTCTTTAACCTAGAGGCCAGCATATTTAATTTAAAAAATCCTATAAAAGCTCCCAAGGCAATAAATATAGCACCCAACCAAATCCATCTTACCAGAGGATGAATGATAATCTTCACAGACCAAGTTTGTGTATTAATAGGTTCACCCAAACTCACATAAATATCTTGCATAAAACCAGGCAATATACCTGTTTCAGACAGTGCCATTTGCCTATTCGGATAATATCTTTTTTCAGTCTGAATTTGAGCGTGATTTTTAATCTCGAGTAAAGCAGTTTTTGCTGTGTAATTTGGCCCTGCCCTTTCTCCTAGGCTAAGTAACTCAACCTGGTATTTTCCAACTTGCACGCTCTGATGTAAGCTTAACTCCACCTCTTTCTCAATAATCGTTTGCGTATTAACTACCGCACCTATTGCGCTCAGTGCAAACCCAATATGCGCAATCACCATACCGATCTTTTTACTTTGTTGTTTAATATTAGAAATAAAATTTAAACTTGTATTGAATAATAAACAAATGCCCAAAAATAAACCAAATGCGGTATAAAGATTTTGATTAAAATAAAAAAGCGATATTGTCAGCGCAATGCCTGCACTTATCATCATCAAAAAATATTGCTTTTTATTAAACGGTAAATATGGCCCTATTGCCGATAAACATAGTAATAGAACAAAGAAAGGCAAAGTGACTTTATTAAAATATGGCAAACCAATGGTCACATTTTCAGAAAATAAAATATCTGCCAAAATAGGATATGTCGTACCAAGTAACACCACTGTCATTAAACAAAATAAAATAACACTTGCTAAAATAGTGCTAACTTGAGCATTAAACTTTGTTACTTGCTGCTTGTTTTCGAGAATAAAATATTTGGCTCTAAAACAATATAAAACAAACGCCATACCAATAGTAAAAACCAATATGGCTAAAAGAAACAAGCCTCTTTCAGGATCGGAAGCAAAACTATGAACAGAAGTAATAATGCCAGAACGAACTAAAAACGTACCCAATATGCTTAAACCAAAGGTCACAATGGACAAAATCATAATCCAACCCAAGGCTTGAGGCCGATTTCGTACAATTAACAGTCCATGAATTAAAGCTAAGCCCGATAACCATGGCATAAAAGAGGCGTTTTCGACTGGATCCCAAAACCACCAGCCGCCCCAACCCAACTCATAATAAGCCCACCAAGACCCCAGAGCGATGCCCAGCGTTAAAAAACCAAACGCCAATAAGCTCCATTTACGCATTAATAAAATATATTTATCTAGATCAAACTCTTTCGGGTTAAGTAAAGAGCTCACGGTAATAATAAAAGGCATGACAAATCCAACATACCCTAAATACAACATAGGGGGATGTATCGCAAAAGCGGGATCTTGTAATAAAGGATTTAAATCTAGCCCTTCTGTGGGAGAATCTGGCAACCATCTTAAAAAAGGATTAGAAGAAAAAAGCACCAATCCAAGTAAGCAAAGCGTAATCACACTTGAAGTCAACAATACTTGCCTTGGTAAATATTTATCACGCGATAACCAGTATTGCCAAAAAACCAAAATCAACACCCACAATAATAAT
>CAYSTH010000056.1:0-12412 GCA_964433995.1 uncultured Francisellaceae bacterium
TTTTTCTTTAGAGAGCAATTCATTAACGAGAGTCACCCCAGCGCCCATTTCACCCGCCAACCCAAAGCCGGCGATAAAACGTAACACGCCATACATTTCAACACTGCTGACATAAGCATTTGCCAGGGTAGCGCTAGAATATAAAAAAATAGATCCGAATAAAATAGAGAGCCTGCCGCCTTTGTCACCCCATATACCCCAGGCTATGCCGCCTAACAGCATGCCTATTAATTGCAGCGAAATAAGCGAAAGCCCAACATTGGTAAGTTGCTCACCCTCTAGCCCTAAGGATTGCAGGCTAGACACTCGCACGGCATTAAACAAAATAATGTCATAGACATCGACAAAATAGCCTAAGGCCGATACCAAAATGGCAAACCATAATTTTTTATTCTGCATCATCATCCCTTATATTTTTTTCAAGATGGTACTAATTATATTCATTATCGATAAATTGGTCTCCTTGTTTTATATATGATTTTTTCCAATGTTTGATTAGCTCTTCTTCTATGTTTTCTGTTTCGCTGTTTTGCAACTCACAGGGGTGATTATTTTCTGGAAAATCTTCTAATTCGATGAGATTGCAATCCAGATCAAGGCTATAAGCATGAGAAGTGGCTACTAACAAACTGCTTAACAGCATGTTTTTCACTTTAAAACGAAGACGTTTACTTTTTTTAAGACGAAAGCCTTTAAACGGTGAACCTGTCACACAATAAGTACGCTGCATGGTTTTATCCCTAAAATATAAATAACAAAATAAAAGATATAAAAATCAATTAGTTCAGTGTATTTAGCGACTTCTATTAGGGGGAAAAATGGATTAGAATGGCGATAGCCATAAGTTGATCTCCTAAAGTATTAATTTGTGGTTAGTTCATGCGAGGTGTTGAAGTCATCTTGCATGAACGCTGCATTTCGGAGAATACCTGTTCTCGTAATTCTGTGCAATCCTTTTTTTTAACTTCAACTTTTGTTTCAAAACTGATTTTTTCAAATCAACTGGCTAAACATTTTGAATGAATAATTATTCTTGTGTGATAGGCTTCGATGAGAACCATAACAACATATGAATTAAAGCATTTAGCAGGTGCTAGTCAGAACCAAACGTGCGAGCTCAATAATGAGTTAATTAAACTTATAAGTAATGTCCAAGACCTCTAACTGGTTATTTATCTACTTTAATGTGTATAGAAAATAAGCTTTTTCTATACATGTTTTTTGGATATGTATAGAAAACAGACTTTTTCTATACATGTTTTCTTAATATGTATAGAAAACAATAAGGTGCTTATACATCAATTTAGGGCTGTAATGCCATTTGGTAATTTACCATTTGGTAATATTTAATTTGCGTAAGGTATTTCTTTCAGGCGAATGCATCGCTGCTTTTATATATAACATGGGGTGATATTGAAAATGCAGATCGGCTTTGGCCAGTGTAAGTGCTTCGGGTTCGAGAGGGTGAATAACGGTGTCTTGAATAAATTCTACACCTGCTTTTAGCGGATAATATAATAAGGCTGTTTGAAAACAGGAAAAAATGCCAGGTGAAGCGGTAACAGGGATGTGTGGTATAGAATGATTGCCTTGAGTGATAATTTGCCAAAAATCTTTTAAATGAGTGTAGGGAAAATATAATCCCAGTAAATAAAACGGCTTAAAAATGTATTTAAAAGGCTTGAAAGGATTGTCTACAAATTTTTTGTACAGCGTTTCGTTGTCGATAAAATGTTTTAATAATAATTTGGCAAAAATATCATAAATTAATCCAACAGATCGTAATTCTAAAAAGGCTTGATAATACAATTTTGCCTTTAAATATTCATAAAAATATTGATGAGGTAAGTTGAAAGCAGGTATGCCATATAGCGTGCCATAAATAAGTAGGCTCCACCATGTTATGGTCATGAGTGCTTCAACGATATTATTTTTTATATAATGTAACAAATCTTGCATAAACAGTTTTCGTAAAAATGCACGATAATCAGGCTCTTTAAGTTGTCTACCAAGGTAAAAAAAACTATCAAGAAAAATATTAAAAAATGTCGCATTTTGACTCAACCCAAAATCAATAGCCGTGCTTTTGATTTGTTGATTTTTCTTTACGCGTTGTAAAAAATTACGTGTGTGGGTATCAAAATGTGCAATATTTTTACGATGACAATCTCTCATGGCATTAAAACTAGGTTGGGCAGACTCAATATCATCGATGTTGGGGTAGGTGCCTTTGATTTTTTTCATGATAATGCAAAATTCATTACCGTTTCTAAAATATCCTTCCAGCAAATCCATTTTTTTTAATGCGTGTATTTCATTAATGGTGCTTCTGAGCACTTCTTTTCTAGTTTGGTTAACCTGTGGAAGGGGTTTAATTTCTATATATTTACAAACAAAATTTGTCGCAACATTATTGTTATCGAGTAATTGATAAACCTTACCAGAAACGCCTTTTCCTAGTTTTTCTCCTAAGTTTAAATCTACATATAAACCTGTGCGTTGAGAGATATATTTCATTTGAGTTACCTAAGCAACAAAGCGTTTTTGATAATCTATTATATCTAGGTGAGTCTATAATACAAAAAAGGTTATACCCCCTTGCCAAGCATAAGGAATAGAACATGCAAAAACGTAAATTAGGACAAAATCTTGAAGTCTCTGCCATTGGTTTAGGCTGTATGGGAATGAGTTTTGGTTATGGCTCTGCAATTACGGAAGAAGAAGGGATTAGCCTTATTCGCAGTGCAGCCGAACAAGGTGTAACCCTTTTTGACACAGCCGAAGTGTATGGCCCATTCCTAAACGAAGAACTGCTTGGTAAGGCATTGTCACCCATTCGAGACCAAGTGGTGATTGCAACCAAATTTGGATTTTGCCCAGCAGAAGACGGAAATTGGACAGCACTAAACAGCCAACCGCATCATATTAAAGAAGTGGTAGATGCCTCGCTTAAACGTTTGAAAACAGACCATATAGATTTACTGTATCAACATCGTGTTGATCCGAATGTGCCGATTGAAGAGGTAGCTGGTGCAGTAAAAGAATTAATAGCAGCAGGTAAGGTGAAGCATTTTGGGCTTTCAGAAGCGGGTGTGCAAACGATTCGTCGTGCTCATGCAGTACAGCCTGTCACGGTATTGCAAAGTGAATATTCTATGTGGTGGCGCGAGCCAGAGAAAAATATTTTTCCAGTGTTAGAAGAATTGGGCATTGGTTTTGTACCGTTTGCACCACTGGGCAGAGGCTTTTTAACAGGACGGTTTAAGGCAGACGCTAAATTTGCAACCAATGATTTTCGTCATTCTTCACCACGATTTGCGCCAGAAAACATAGAAGCCAATCAGGTATTTGTAGAATTCATTCAGGCTATGGCAAAAGAAATAGGGGCAACACCTGCTCAACTTGCTCTTGGCTGGGTGTTAGCACAAAAACCGTGGATTGTTCCCATTCCTGGCACAACCAACAAACAACGAGCACAAGAAAACTTCAATGCCATTAATGTGAAGTTAACAGCAAACGAATTAGAACGTATTCAAATCGCGTTGAAGCAATTGTCGGTGCAGGGTGAAAGATATGCAGCTGCACAACAAAAAATGATCGACCGTTAATATTGTTTATTTTGTATATCCACTTAAAATATTTTTGGATCCGCAAATCGACAAATGTCATTTTGAGGATCCAGTTAAAGTAAATTATGATCTCTTAGGTTTACTGGAAAAAAGTCTTTGTAATAAGAGATTGCATAAAAGCATACACAATTGCTTCAAAGACGTCTATTGAATTCCCAATAGCACCTGTAAAGAATAATTTTTTTCTATTCATTATGGCTTCATACTTATAATAACATCACGGTCTTTATCAAATTGTTTTGTCTCTATTGCTTTCGTATCCATAAGAACACCATCTAAATGATCTAGCTCATGTTGAAAGACTCTCGCAGAGAAATTGTTCAATTCACCTGTAAATGAAGAACCATTTAGATTGCGAGCTCGATACTGAATCGTTATTGGTCGCTCAACATAAGCCAATTGAGTATCGAAGCTGGCACAACCTTCCCAATCTTTACTAGTTTCATCTGAAACAGAAAGGAGCTCGGGGTTGATGAATGTCATATGGGGAAATTGCTTTACATTAGGTCTTCGAGGGTTATCAAATTGCATGCCAATGAACATGACACGTTTTGAATGGCCTATTTGTGGGGCAGCAAAGCCTACTGCTCCAATTTTTTTGGAAATAGCATTTAATTCTTCCACAATTTTAGCAAGTGCTTCGGTATTGAACTCTTCTTCTTTAATAACTTCTGCTGGTTGGGTCAAAATATCTTCGCCAACTTTATAGATTTTTGTGTTTCTTCCTCTGTCCATAGATACTTCTTTGATGTTGTTAACTACGAGTTTGAGTATTGTATTTTTTGACTAGATAAATAAGAAGTGTTTTTAGGGATTGACCAGTGCCCCCAAAATCAAGACACTGTAAGATAATGCCCTAAAAAGTCTACTTATTAGTGGCTATCCATTGCAGTATTTGCTCTTTGAGCATAGGCAAAGTAACTGTGCCATTTTTTAGCACTTGGTTATGGAATTCAGGATAAGTAAATTTATCACCCAATTTTTCTTTGCTCAATTTTTGTAATGACTCTATTTCTCTTTTGCCTAGCATATAAGAAGTGGCCTGGCCAGGCATCATAATATAACGATCAACTTCGCTTTCAATGGTTTCTTGTTTTAAAGCAGTATGCTTTTTCAAGTACTCTACGGCATCTTGTCGGCTCCAGCCCATATAATGAATGCCTGGGTCAACTACGAGTCTTGCAGCTCTCAACGCTTCATTAGAAAGCATACCTAAACGAGAAATGTCATCGCTATATAATCCCATTGTGTCGGCCAGGCGCTCAACATACAGCGCCCATCCTTCACCATATCCACAATTCCATAGATATTGATTAACACTATGTTGGTTTTTGTCTTCTTGAGCTAGCGCGATTTGGAAATGATGACCTGGTATTAATTCATGAAATAAAGTGGCTTCATTATCGGCTCGGCTTCTTTTTTCTGGTTCAAAAGTATTAATATAAAAAATGCCTGGCCTTGTGCCATCTAAACTAGGTGGGTGATACTCTCCTGCGGCACCAGTTTTAGCTCTATGTAAAGGGTAGGGTTTTAATACACCTTTGACTTTGGGCATCATATCAAACCAAATAGGAGAGATTTTTATGGCTCTTTCTAAAGCAGATTCATTATAAGCTAAAATTTCGTGTTCAGATTGAAAAAGATATTTAGGATTGTTTTTTGCCTGATGAAATATCTCAACCAAATCACGGGTACCAAATTCTTTTTGCCCAATGGTCATCATTTCATTAATGAGCTGATCCATATATTGCAGACCATATTGATAAACTTCTTCAGGAGAGATATTTAAGGTGGTTTCTTTCTTTATTTTTGCCTGATAGCAAGCATTTCCATCAGGAAGTGTGCTTAAGCCTATTTTTTCTCTAGCGTGAGGCAAGTAATTTTGCTCTAAAAATGTTAAATATTGTTCTAAAGCAGGGTAGATTTTGTTTTCAACCACTAGTGCAAACTGCTTTTTAAATTCTTCATTATCTGTATTCTTAGCACATTCAAAGAAAGGGGAATCTGTAATAGGCATGTTAACTAAAAGATGAAATTGTTTAATAACCCTTTCTACTGCGGGTTTTGGAGCAGAATAACCATTTTTTAGGCCTAAGCTTAAGTTATGTATTTCATCTTCAACAATTTTATTGACGCTTTGCCAACGAGTTAAAGCAAGTTGTTGTTCTGCTGCAGTATTAACAGGTTGTTTCTCTGCTATCATTGTTAATCTATTATGCCAACCGTCAAGAGGATTAATGTCCCAAAGCTCATTTTTAGAGAGACGATCAGCTATATTGTTTTCTAAATGTTCTTTTAGAAGTAAATAGGTAATATGCTCAGGTGTTTCTGTTAAATCAGTGGCGGTTAGTTGATTGAGTTGATGCAAAAACAGTTCTTCTTTCTTTTGCCATTGATGGAGAGCCGAGAGTGAATGATCGGTAAACTTATCTAAAGCTACATCTGTTTTACCCCAAAATAATCCTTGCTCTGGAAAGTGATCAAAAAAAGCTTTTTCGTAATCATCTGCAATTTGAATGAGGTGGACTTTAGTAGATGGTGTCATACTTAAACCTTATTTAATTTTTGCTTTTTCTAGCTCATAACGATAAACATGATTAGGAGAAAACATTTTTTTACCAGAAAAAAACATAATCATGAATAATGGAATAGCAATAACGAGAGAAATAAGTGGTGAAAGTGGAATTTTGTTTAATAACATTTCAAAATAGGGCAAAGACAGGGCGCCAAAAAGTACAGCAGGAATGCTCATGAATATGGCATTTACTGTAGAGCGCATATGCGCAGGGAGAGATTCAACGGCTTCAAAGTCTCCCGTGCTATAGAGCGCATCAGAAATAGCAACAAAGAAGTAAAAAACAACCAGCTCCATGTAAGTGGCTTCTTTTGCTAATTTAAAGAAGAATAATAAATAAAGCCCAGTTGCAAGAATCATCCCTGAAAGAAAAAGAAACTTTCTTCCTATGATGTCACTTAATTTTCCTACCAGCGGAGTTAAAATACAGCTAAGAGTAGCAAAATAGATAACTAAAGATACAGGCTGCTTCAAATCGGTGATATTAGGATTGACTTCTTGTAAATAAAAGGGTGCATACAAAATAAGAGTATAAGTAATATGTGATGCGAAACCAAAAATTAAGAAAACTTTGAATAAGTTTTTAATGGAATTTTTCATTTCTGCGCTGGCTTGAACAATAACGGACTTGAACTTATTGGTTGAAGTGGAGGGGTATGATATAAAGAATTCTGCTGTTTCGGCTAAATTTTTTCTTGCTTTAAAGCCTATATATAAATTAACTGCCGAAAAAAGAAATAAAATCCTAAAGGACCATTCTGGTAAAGTGTTGTTATCAATAAAATGCATCATTAAAAAAGAGGCAACTGTTGCCATCAAAATGCCAAGAGAGGTTCCAAATGCTGCCCAACTAACAATAAAACCACGACTTTTAGGTTCAGAGTGCTCGGCCAAGTAAAGGAATGAGTTATTATATTCACCTGAAAGAGCAAACCCCAGTAAACAACGTAGGAAAATAATACAAGTAAAAGAAAACATACCCATTGCTTGATAAGAAGGTAATAGCCCAATAAGAGCACAGCTTATTCCTGAAAGTAAAATAGAACGTTCTAATACAAATTTACGTCCTTTTAGATCTCCTAATACACCAAAGAAAAGTGCACCAAACGGTTTAGCAAGAAAAGGAAGAATAAAAGTGATAAGAAAGAGTAGATTATTTTGCTCATAATCAGGTGGAAAGAATGTACTTATAATATACGGTTGTAAAAAAGCATATACCAATACCTCAAATACTTCTATGGCATTGCCTATAGCACCTGCAAAGAACAGTTTTTTTCTATTCATATTAATCTATCTTTTTCTTCAGTTTTTTTACGTCGAGTGTTGTCTATAACTAACTTTAGGTAGCGAGAAGCTTTTCCTAAAGGAGACTCCATTCTTTCTCCTGCAACATATTGTCTGTGAATGCTTTTTAGTTCATTGTATAAACAATCGCCGATTTTTAACAATGTATCTTTTGAATTACGGTAAAGTTCTTTTTCATTTTGCGTTTTTGTGGCAAAAGAATAAATAACAAAAATATCTTTCAATTGCTTCATAACACAGAGCCCAAAGTTAAAACCAAACTTTGTTTCTTTTTCTTTAATTAAGGTGTTTTTAAAATCATTATGGTAGAGCTCATCCCAGAAGAAAAGAGCATCTTCTAGGTGGTTTTTTTGGTTAAACATGCCATCTACCTCCCATAGATTATCACTAATTAAACTAAATTCCAGAGAGGGACAGGTCGAATATAAAGATACTTGTTTTTTTGAATCAACTATCATCAAAGAAAAATAATCTATGCCTAACATTCCTTGAATATTACTAAAAGCTTTAAGAATAGAGTGTTTGTGTTCAAAAGATATAAATTTTGCTCTAGGATGTAGCTTTACGAGTAGCGTTGATTGATCCATTTTCTTTACTATCGATGGTATTTTTATTGTTATTAAAGAAGGAGGTAGATTTTACTGCTAAGTCTACTACCTTTTTGAGTTCATCATTTTCCATGTTAATCAACGATACATCAGAAAGTATACTGCTAAAAAAACTAACAATTTCTAATTCATTGTTGCTTCCTTTTATCAAAGGAATAATTTTTTTTAATGTGTAATCAATAATATTTTTATCAATCAAAATTTTGTTAGTCAATTGATATTTATTTTCTTGCTTTCCAAACAACAGATAAGAAGGATCAACCTCTAACCATTCTGCAATTTTTAAAACATTGTCAGGAGTAGGGACAGATCGACCATCTAAATAGCGTAAGGCCATTTCAGTAAAACAGCCAATTGCCTTACTAAGGGCGGCCGGGCTAACACCACAAGCAGCAGTGCGAGAGGCATGACCTTTTTTGATCATAACTTCGCGTAACCGCTCAGAAAATTCATGATTAAATGCTTTTGGACTCATTTTAGTTCTTAATATAGAAAACAAAGGAACCGACTTATTCTATTGTGCTTCACCAGAGTTGTAAACAAAATAACAAATGTTTACAAAAAATAAATATTATTGACATTTGATAATGATTTATTGAATAATTCGTGGTGTCCATTTAGAATTTTGATGATGTACAAAAACAAAATTTTTATCAGGATATTTTTTTTATAAAAATAATTAGCATATTACCGATCCGTCAATATATGACATTGAGTGTTAATTATTTATTAAAGTTAAAATTTTATAATAAGGATAAAATCATGAAGGAAATAAATTCAAATCAAGTTAAAGCAGTATCGGGTGGATTTTTGCTACCACTTGCTGCTATTGCAATTGGCATTATAGCTGATGGACTAAGACATAGACATGATAAAGATTTGGCAAAAAGAGAAGGAATGGATCCATCTAGAAAATAAATCCTGGGATTTGAGTTCGTAAAGAAATCTCAATGCTTTTATGTTATAAGTTATTAGCATGGAGAATTATCAGGGAAATATAAAATGACAAAACTCAATTCTATTTATAAAAAAATATATTATTGGTACATTATATTTGAGATTTTACTATTTTCGGCTATGTTTTTCCCTATCAATAAAATGATGATGTGCATCACTATTTGCATTGATTTCATTTTAGGTTTCGTTGTTTTATATTACACGAATATGCTTCA
The DNA here is from genome assembly GCA_964433995.1 of uncultured Francisellaceae bacterium. Taxonomy (GTDB): domain Bacteria; phylum Pseudomonadota; class Gammaproteobacteria; order Berkiellales; family Berkiellaceae; genus CADEEZ01. The sequence continues at coordinate 9,290 of CAYSTH010000056.1, forward strand.
TAAAAGCATTGCAGAAAAAATTTCTATTTATGGGGTATGGGCAGGTATTATTTTTATCTTTGGTGGAGGCGCTTTAGATATAGCTGTTACGGCCATTTATTCTCCTGATTTAAGCGAAGAGGGCAATCCTGTTCTTGTTGCATTGCTAAATAATCATTTTTCTTTAAACAGCATTTATTTTTTCACTTTATGTTATCAATTATTAAAAACAACCATTTTTGTATCTTTATGGATGATTTTTTTAAAGACATATCCAAAGATGCTACAATCCATTCCTTATATTAATTTTTATACAACATTAAAATGGCTTCTTGGCGCGCAGAAAATGCGTTTTTTAGATTTATTGTTAGGCAGAAAAATAAACTTTGATTATTTTGTTCCAACTTTATCTTTCATAGTAGTGGCATGCAATTTTATACATTGGTATGCAGCCATGGAATGGTTAGGTATTATTCCGGTTTTGTGTTCAACTATGACATTAGCTTCTGCTATTATGTTTATTTCATTGTTTACACTAACTTTTTTTACACATATTAAAATTAAAAGTGAGCATCAAAAAACAATTATTTTGTTTTAAAATGATAGAAATATTAGTTGAAACCCTAGCCTCTTTTTTGTCGAGTATATTTACTCAGCAGGCTGCAGAAAAAAAGATTTCACTAAAAAAATTATTTTGGCTTCTTTTTTTCACATTATTAACAGTCATGACTGCAATGGAGGGTTCATGCTTTTTTAATGAAAATTGTATTGCGTTTTCTTGGAAATTTGTTGGTCTTGAATTTATCACATGTGTTGGCTTTGCTTTTTTTATAGTTGGTTTAATTAAGCTTTCTTTTTGGTTTTTCGCTAAAAAATCCTGATATAATTATGCGAAAATCGATGTTAATTTATTAAATTAACTTTCTTTTTTCTTTGTCAAAATAATAATAATAAAATATAGGTGTTTAAAATGACACAAAGTGCTTCCTACGAAGATAGATCATCTCTTCAAGAAAAAAGGGTGGGGAGTTTTTTAAATAGTGAAGCCAGCAGCTTTAAAAGCATTATAACCACTTTCAAATTATTAATTTTTCCGTACTGGAAGTCAGAAGATAAATATGTTGCAGGTTTTTTATTATCTTTGGTTGTAGCCTTAAATTTTGGATATGTTTATGCTCATGTTTTGCTCAATCAATGGTCGGGCGCATTTTATAATGCCCTTCAAAATTTGAACGTATCAGAATTTAATTCATTAGTTATCAAATTTGTATTTTATATTGCATTTATAATCTTAACTTTTTTAGCAAAAGCATATATCGAAGATTTTCTTTCTTTTAAGTGGCGAAATTGGATGACACACCAATTTGTCGAGCGATGGTTGTCCGATAAAGCATTTTATAAATCTTTTGAGCAAAAAGAGGGGATAGATAATCCTGATCAACGAATAAGCCAGGATATATCAAATTTTACGGACAGTATTTTAAATTTTGCCACATCTATCTTATCTAGCGTTGTTAACTTGATCACTTTTTCATTCATACTCTGGAATCTTTCGCCTGAATTATCTATTCCATTAAATACAGATAGTGAGTTATTTATTCCTGGATATATGCTTTGGGCAACCATTATGTATTGCTTGATTGCTACCTACGTCGTATTCAAAATTGGTAAACCGCTCATAAAACTAGATTTCATTAACGAAACTAAAGAAGCGAATTTTCGTTATAGCTTGATGCGTATTGTTGAAAGAAGAGATGAGGTCGCATTATTGAATGGCGAAAAGCAAGAAAAAAAACAACTTTATGATAAGTTTTATGAAATAAAAGAAAACTATCTCAAGAAACTAGTTCGATTTATATACATTAATACGGCTCAAAACTTATTTAGCAATGCTTCAAGTGTGTTTCCACTGTTAGCTGCGGCACCGGCCTTTTTTTCAGGTGCCATTACATTAGGAACGTTAATGCAGTTAAGTAGTGCTTTTAATTATGTACAAAGCTCCCTTATGTTATTTGCAGATGGGTATCAGAGTCTCGCAGCTATTTCAGCAATGGCTAATCGATTAAAGCAATTGCATCGCTCTACAGAACCTCATAAGGTGCTACCCGCTATTCATTTGACAATTGACAATACACTTCTAGAGGTTAATAACTTAACCATATATAAACCAAATCAACTTGAGCCATTACTTAAAATAAGCTTTTCTCTAAAAAAAGGACAAAGATTGATGCTACAGGGGCGTAGTGGTTTAGGTAAAACGACTTTAATCAAAACAATAACAGGCATTTGGCCTCATGTTTCTGGCTTAATAACGCGACCAGAATACATAGATATTATGCCTCAAAAGCCTTATTTCCCAATTGGCAGCTTAAGAGAGGCTATATTGTATGGGAACAATGATTTTCATGTAACAGACAAAGTGATAGAAAGTGCATTAAATACACTCGGATTGTCACATCTTTCTCACGATTTAGATTTATCTGCTGATTGGAACGCCAAATTATCATTAGGTGAGCAACAAAGGCTGAGCATTATTCGAATCATCATTAAAAAACCAAAATGGTTAATCTTAGATGAGCCTACCGCCTCTTTAGATTCGGAAAACCAAATGAAGGCTATACAAACATTATTTAAAAATTTGCCTGAAACAGCTATTTTGACAATTTCACATTCTAATGATCTTGTTCAATATCATGATGCTGTGTTGTCTTTATAAAAACGAACAGAATATTTTAATTATAAATTACTGAAGGTCATATGAAAAAAATTATAATAATGACATTATTGATTAATAGTTCGAGTATATATGCACATAGTATTGAAGCGAATATTATGGATATATGTGAATCTGAGATACGTTCTGTGGATCGAGCTGGTTTTGTTTCGATGGAAAAACAAAAAAATCTCGAAAGATATCAAATGGAAGTGCGACTGATAAAAAATGAAGAGCAGGAGAAATTACAAAATCAATTTAGAAGTAACAATAATATAAACGATAAAATATATGAAAGCTTAATAGATAGACATAGTAATGACTTAATGGCTAATAGAGTTCAAAATAAGAAAAAATCGTGAATTAAGCAAAACCTAAACCGTGATAAATTTGTATGCATATAGGTATACATTTTATTCACAATGGACAGA
>CAYSTH010000057.1:0-12311 GCA_964433995.1 uncultured Francisellaceae bacterium
AAAGAAGAGCTCATTCCTTTTAATTCTGGTATACGATCTAATGATTCAGCAAATGTGACACTCATCGGAAACGCACAACCAATTGCAAACAAGCACATCATCGATGTAATAAAAACTGGTTTATAGGGCAAAACCACAGCTACAATAGCCAATAATATAGTTGAAATACCTGTTAAAGACATACCCAATTGAACTGATTTTTTGCTGCCTAATTTGCTGATAAACTTATGTGCGTAAAAACTCATAAGAGAAAAAGATAAAACCACCAACCCTTGATGTATCGCGTATTGAAAATAAGATAATTGACATGAATTAATATAATAAAACGCAGCACTTCCCACAAAGGTTAAATAAGCTGTAACCAATAAATTAGGTATTGCCGACAAAATCATAAATTCTTTATGTGTCATTAATAGCCAATAATCTTTTAATATTTTTTCAAATTTTAGGTGTTGTTTCTCTTTTTTAGTTTCAGGTAGATACAACATTAAACAAATCCACGAAATTAATGCGATGATGACAATAGCTGTGAAATTTGCTCTCCAGTTAAAATAATGGATAATCAAACTACCTAAAATAGGTGCCGAAGCCATAAAAACAGTGACATAAGCATTAATTTTACCCATGTAATTTGCCGCTTCTTCACCACTATAAGTATCTGCAATCATCACAAAACCTAAGACTAAAGTACTACTTGCTCCCAAGCCTTGAAAAAAGCGCCAAAACATCAGCTGATAAATTGAAAAGGAAAAAACACAACCTATTGCGCCAATTAAAAAGCACGATGCGCCAAATAACATTAACCCTCTTCGACCCCACGCTTCTGATAACGGCCCATAAAATAACGCCGATAAACAAAATGCAAAAAAATTAAGACTTAAGGTATTTTGTACTTGAGCTTCTGTTGCTGAAAAATTTTCCATAATGCTAGGAAAACTTGGAATAGAAATATCTATTTCCATGCAGCAACCTAATAGTGAAATAATAATCAGAGCAACAAGTGAAATTTTTGATTGGGTTTTATGCATTCAACTAACCAATTTATTCTTTAAGACTTTTATTGAAATAATCATATATTCAAGCAGTATACTTGCTTTGAAATCCTGGGCAAGTTCCTAAAAAATCGGCGTTGAACAAATTATTTGTTCATAATCTTGGCCAAGATTTAAATCAGTTAGATTAATTATTTTATTTATTATATTAGAATTAATGACCATATCTGAAGCAAACACATCATTCATCAATATAGTATTGGCATAACTATTTTTATAAATAAATTGCTTTAAGTCCGAACTAAAATCTGCTTGATGCTTTTTATAAAAATGTTTAAATCCAGCAATATGTTGAGGAGAGGTGAGATAATTTAAAATTAAATGCGTTTGTTCAACTTTTTCGGGATGATCAAGCTTCGCTTGATATTTAACTAATGCATCATACAATGGCTTGTCATCTTTAAAATAAGGATCAGATAAATAATTTTTCAAAGATAACGTTTTATGATGTTCGACCATATCCCTATGCCATAAGTCTGCTAATTCTTTTGACAAAATAAAATCATGCGTCTGCTTGTATAGATTAATATAAATAAGTGACCAATTCGCCAGTAATAAGCTATTTAGCGCGCAATTGCCATAATCTTGATTAGGAAAAACTTGAGAAAATGAACTATTTTTTTGAAGTGATAATTCATAATATTGATCATATTCTAAATCAAACTGATCCTGATTATTGATAATTTTATAAATATCATCAACACTAATAGGAGAATGATTTTCATACGCTTTCACCCCAGAAGGCAATGTGATGTATCTATCTCCAGCATTTGCCACAACATATAGCCCTAATGGTTTATCTAAAATAATATCTATAGCATGTCTGTGCCAACCCGTTGGCAGCAACAAAGTATAACCTTCATCGTATAAATTATATAACAATTGACTGACATCGTATAAACCTGCATTGGCAAGTGCCTTGTGCGCAACATAAAAAGAAGTATTTATTTCTGAAAAAACATTTTTCTTTAATTCAGTGTAATTAACTATTTCTCCTTCTTCGTGTTGATGACGTAAAATATTCAGATAATCCAATTGAGAATCAAAAAAAGATTTGACAGTAAAGGCTGTAAAATGCCCTTCTGCATGTATTAAATCTTTAGAATACGTGTTTATGGTGGCATAAATATTGGCAGACGGAAAAGCATGTGTGAAGTTTTTAGCTAAAATAAACTTTTCTGCATAATTTTTTAAATCTTGTTCAATTAAAATATCAATCACTTTTTGTATTGAGATCTTAGCTTCTGGTTTGTCAAGATAAGCGCCTAATTGATATAAAATACTGGAAAGTGGCTTGCCATCAACATAAGCAATCGAGGGTATTTTCTGAACCAATAAATCAAGTATATCAATTGTTTCTTGTTTAAATGTCATGCCATCTTCAGAAAAATCGCTATTTATCAACATCATCAACAACTCAGTTGGATGAGCTGTTGTCACACCATGTTGTAAAAGTAATCCTATCATTTCAATAGACTGGTTATATTTTATGGCCATATCAAGCGGTGAAAAAGTATTGCTCTGTTGAGGATGTTTATATGCTTGAAGATTAGGTTGAATGTCTTGTTGAGAAAGCAATAATTTAGCGATATTGATATGACCATGCATGACGGCTAAATGCAAAGCTGAAGAACCCAACTCATCTTGGCTATTTAATAAATTTTTGCCGTAAAGGTGAATAAGTGTATTAACTTTTTCATAGTCATCTTTACTAATAGCCAAGAATAATTCGTCGGTTTTTTGATGCTTTACCATATATTACTCTAATTTTAATAAAATTATTTTAATTAGAATAATAATATAAATATTTCATCCGTTTAGGCAAACAACCCCATTTGATTAGCCGTTTGATTTAATTCTTCATTTAAATCAATCACGCAATAAATAAGCGTAGTTTGATTGTTTTCTAACCCAGATGAATCTGGCAAGATAAAAGCCTCTACCCCACCTAAATCTAATTCTGCCGTTTCTGTCAGCATATCTTCAGGGTACAAAACAGAATCATAGCCTCTTTTTTTCATGAAGTGGGTTAATTCTGATGAAAACAATGGTTGATTGTCTTCATAAAAATCACGAAACGCAATCACATGCTCTGGTGAAGTTAAGTAATCTAACAATAATGTCGTCTGTTCAAATTTTTCAGGATGATCTAATTTGCTTTCATATACAGTGAGCGCATCATATAAAGGCTCATCGTCGGCAAAATAAGGCTGGGACAAATAATTTTTTAATACTAATGTTTTGTGATGCTCTACAATATCTTGATGCCATAAATCTGCTAATTCTTTTGATAAAACTGGATTATCTGTATATTTATAGATATTAATATAAGTAAGTGACCAGTTTGCCATCAACAAACTGTATAATCCACAATTCCCATAATCTTGATCTGGAAATGATTGAGAAAACCCCTCATCAGCAACCAAACCCAACTTATAATAATTATCATATTCTAAATAATACTGATTGCCATTTGTTAAAATATTGTAAATATCATCCACTTCAATCGGAGAGGTATTTTTATAAGCATGCACGCCTGGGAAAAGGGTTTCGTGTCTCTGCCCTGCATTTGCAACAAGATACAATCCTAAATTTTTATCCAAAATAATATCAATAGCATGCTCTTCCCAAGTGGTTGGCAGTAAAATGGTTTTACCTTCATCATACATTTGATAGAGCATTTTGCTTGTATCATATAAACCGGCATTTTTAACCGCCATATCGGCTGCATGATATGAGGAATTTAATTCAGAAAAGACCGTTATTTTCAAATCGGTGTAATTCGCTAAATTATAATCCATCACACTTTCTAAAAATGACTGCACCACAAAAGGAGAAAGGTGCCCTTCTGCCGGCATTTCTCCTTTAAAATTTGGATTATTCACCTCATATGTTTTATCTGAGGCAAATGCGTGGGTAAAATCTTTGGCTAACAAAAAAGAATTTTCAATATAATTGACTTCAGGATCGTGTATGGTGATGTCATCAATCAATTTGTTTATCTTTGATTTTGCTCGATCATCCGTTAAGTATGCGCTGACCACTTTTAATGTTACCGTTAATGGCATATCTCCTATATACAGCATTTCTGGTATCTTATTTACCAGAATCTCAAGTATATCGACAGCCTGTTCAAAAGATTGATAATTGCCTACGGTAATTAAATTATTTTCTTCTGTCCCGCTTAATAAATCACTACCAAATAACCATTCTAGTATTTGTTCTGGCGCATTTTTTGTCGATGCACCTGCGTTTAAAAGTGTTTGAATGCTTTCTTTAGGTTGATGATATTTTATTGCCATATCAATAGGGGTATAATGACTTTCTAATTCTATGTCTTGATAAGCTTTTAAATTAACATCAATATTTGATTGAGAAAGCAATAAATCAATAATATCACTTTGACCATACATAGCGGCAAGATGGAGTGCTGAGGTGCCAAAATTATCTTGTTTATTTACCAACTCTATACCATGAGACCCAATCATCTCTTTCATTTTAGCGCTATTACCATATCTAGCCGCTAATAAAAATTCCGTTACGATGTGATCTGATATCATGATTGAGCACCACCCTCATTAAGTTAATAAAAACCATCCGAGGGATATTGTCACATGACTAAGTAATAGGATGCAAATAGGATGATAAAAAGTTATCTAGCAAAGTTGCCATGACAGTGAATGCAGACAACCAATAGCGCTACCTTAAAAGCTGGAAAGTATTCTCTATTCTGGATACCAGCTTTCGCTCTGACTGCTCCCCGCATTTTTAAAAGTTGATTAGCATTAAAATCAATATGTTATAGGAATATTAAATATTGCACGATGTGATTTTATCCCTTCTACCGCAACGAGCTTAGCGAGTGGTAGCGGGAGAAGGTGGCCTGAAAGGCCGGATGAGGGCAAAAAACATGGTTTCATTTTTCTCAGCCCTCACCAGCCTACGCTGAAGCTTCGGCCAGGCAGGCCCGTCTTGGCCGCTAACGCGATGGCCAATCCACCCTCTCCCATGCGCTCGCTACGCTCGCTTTGGTAGAGGGGATTTTAGAAGATCGTGCCAAAACTTATAAAATGCCTACTTAAAATGCGGGGAGCAGTCAGAGCTTTCGCTGGTATGACAATTAATAAGTGATGCTAATCTTCTTAATACAGTATCATTTCCTATCTTTCTTCGCTCAAGGTAATATTTCTATTTTGATTACAAGCTTCTAATACAATTTGATTCAACTTCATTTCAATTTCTGTTTGGTTAGCTTTTAGGCAATAAAATCTCACTAGTGCCTCAATGCCAGCAGGTTTGTGCTGCTTTACTCTGTATAAAATATCTGTTTTTTGATAATACTTATCACGTTGAGCAAGGCTCCAATATCCATATGTTTTTCTGTAAAAATCGATTAGTTCCTGATATACCGTATCAAAGATGGGTTTAATTTCTTCAAAAGGCGAATGAAAAGTAAAAATAAAACTCTGATTAATTTCTAATAAAGCTAAATCGGTTGAAAAATTAATAATCGGATGAACTGACACCATCATATTCGGCACTTTGATTTTGCGCCCTGTCCTCTCGTGTTTAACTGCTTTAGATGCTTCATCCAACGTAAAATAAAGCACACCAATATGATTCACATATCCACTGTAGTGACCGATTTCTATGTAATCTTCTTCGCTAAATAAATCTCTCCATTGAATGATAAAAAAACCAATCACATTCATTAAGTTTTCTTTTTGCGTAATAGTCAGCGCAGCTGAAATAATACCCATTACAGCCAATAAATAACTAAAGTCAAAAGACCATACTTTAGCCATCATTAAGATAAAGACAAAAATTAATATCGATCGGCTACGTACACGATATTTTATCAACATGCGAAGTTGCTTTACCCGTCTTTTCATTATCGTATCGATAATGAACCATATAACCATGACAGCTGATAAAGCAATCAGTGATTTGAGTATATGAAAAGCAAAATCATTAAACTGGGCATTCATTTTAAAACTCACCAAATTATTTTTTAAATTTTTTACAAATAAAGTGAACTTATCAAAATATTTGATAGTCTGAGCTGCTGAGTACTTAAATTAGTTAACTAGAATATTAGTGCTATATAAATATCCAGGAGTTACATTTTATGAGAGCTCGTAACAAAAAACCATCAAATGCATCACTTTATATTAGTTTAGTGGCTTTATTGGTTTTGCCGCTAGGAATTGCTCAAGCAAAAGAACAATTATTTGTGCCGGTAAACGATACATGGAAAGCAGTACAAGCTGAAAAGAAACTTTTTGGTGGCACGGATAAAAACACGGTTGAATTTATCCCTGCAGCCGAAAAAGACGATGCCTGGACAAAACGAATCACCATAAAACAGATGCCTGGAAAAAAAGTCTCCTCAGATGTTTATGCCGATGATATTCAAACAGAAATCGAAAAATCTGGACAATGTACAAAATCCGCAACAGCAGAACCTGTAGAACGGCCTGATAAAGGTTTTGAAGAATCTGTGATTACTTTTCAATGCCTACAAAAAGATGGCAGTTCTAAAATTTTTATGTCTAAAACAATGGAAAGCCCCTCTGGTTTATATGAGGTTCGGTACTCTTTTATCACTGATAAAAAAGGCATGTATAGTGGAAAAACACTTAAAGATTATCTCTGGCAAGATGTGGTTCCTTTTATGCAATTGGTTGAATTGTGTGACAACGATGCAAAAGACAGAGCTTGTCCATTAATGAAATAATTTTTTTGATAGTGTTTTATTTTTATGTTTATTAGTAGAGGATGTTTTTATGCTGTACCGATACTTGAAAAAGATGTCTATGATATTATTTTTGTTATTTATGCTTCCTGCTTTCGCATTGGCAAATGAGTCTCAAAAAAAGGGAATCTATTTAACTCAAAGCACTGCAACAAACACAAAATTGGTTGATTATTTAATCAAAAATTCAAAACCAGTGGGCATCAACACCTTTGTGATAGACATGACCACACCTAGTAAAGCATATCAACAAAACATTCAAAAAATTAAAAATGCGGGCATTCGATATGTTGCTCGTGTGGTGATATTTCCAGATGGCGGTACGCCAGCTCAAGTAAAATCCCTTAGTTATTGGCAAAAAAGATACCAATTAGTGGCCACTGCCATTAATTATGGCGCAGATGAAATTCAATTGGATTATATTCGTTATAATTCAAAGATGCCTGCTAATAAACAAAATTCTAAAGATGTCACTGCTGTGATAAAATGGTTTAAACAACAAGTTGCAAAACATAATATCCCTATGCAGGTTGATGTATTTGGTGAAACCAGTTACAAAGAATCTGTGAATATTGGTCAAAATCTAAAATTAATAGGCCCAGAAGTCGATGCGGTATGTCCTATGACTTACCCATCACATTATGAACCCTTTAAAAAATATGCGACCCAACCTTACAAAATTGTCCACTACTCTCTAACAAAATTAAAAGCACAATTTGCTAATAATGACCCCAGTTTTAAAGTATATCCTTACTTTGAACTGTACAATTATCGCTATCCAATGAATTACAATCAAAAGAAAAGCTATATCGATGCGCAATTAAGAGCCATTGAAGATGCAAAAATGGACGGCTGGTTTGCTTGGAACCCACACAATAATTACGATATTTTATTCGACGTGCTCAAAACACGCCATGATGCTGGTTTTTCAAAAATGAACTAATTAACTTGTTTAAAGCACTCACTATGTAAATTTTATTTAGTGAGTGCTATTTTAAGTTTTTGTTCATAAATTTCCTGCTCACCTTGTGCTTCAGCTTCTTCTCTTCCATCATTTAAATTTAATGCATTAAAATTAGGTAAATAATCTGTTTTGGGTAAGTTACTTAGTGCATCATCTTGAAATATCTGAATTTTTTTTTCAAGACAAACAATTTTTTCAGATTGTTTTTTAAGCGCCTCAAATAGAGTTAACACTAAAGTGGGATGACTTGAAATAATCCCTGACATACCTTTTCCTAAGGCTGATAAGGTTTCTATCTGTCTAACCATTAACATAGAATTTAATGCTTTAAAAGAAACTGCTCGATTATCTCGTAAGTTGATGTCAATATATAACAACATCATTTCTATCGTTCTTCTTTTCTGCTCATTATCGACAGAATACGGTATACAAGTTTTTGGATCATAATTTAGCAAGATCTTTCCTAATTCCACATGATGAGAATCTGAAATTAAAAAAGTAGCATGTAATAAATCAATAATAATTTGTATATAAGCAAATTGATATGGGCTCTCAATTTTGCTGCATTGAATAATTTGACAAATAGACTGAGGATAAAGCAACAAATCTTTTGTGGCAAAACCTGATTGATTGTTTTTAAATACATCAAAAACACTTAATACTTGAAGATGATTTACCCTCAAACTTTCCAAAAGTGGTTGAGCATAAGGATGAATTACTTCAAGAATATTTTGAGGGCATTTCAAACAAATATAAATCGCTATGTCTATTCTGGCATGCAATAAAGCGTATTCATATAATGTTTGACCTTTATGCCTCCATGCTAGTATCTGTGACAATTTAATATTTTGCTGATCATCCAAATTATCAAGATGCTTTTTGAACTCTTCAAAATCATTTATTTCCACTATTTGAAAAATGTAGATTAATTTTCGTAAAATGACTTCTATTCCTTGGGTATCCATTTTAGCATGAATACCTGTGTTTGCTAAATTAAAATCATAATTTTCAAAAAGATAACTGACGAAATCTAAGCGATCATATAAAACCGAGAATAATAATACCCCTAACCCTGTCGTTGATTGCTCTTTTTCTAATACTCTGAGTAGCTCATCGGTTGATTTAGCTTTTAACAGATACGCTTTAAACGAATCCAAATCGTTCGCATAAATGTATTGTATAGATAATGGCTGAAGAGGAACTTCATCTTCCCTGATTTTCATATCCGTCTCCTTTTTGCTTGCCTACCTTAGGATCTTAACGACAATTTTTCACACATACTCTTTGTGTGGTGACTTCTCCTCCACAACCCTCATGACAAAGCTTATGCTCATGCGAGCAAGATAGCTCACATTTATCTGCCTGTTTATAACAATCATTTAATAACTCGTAACGATTTGTACTCATCGTTGAATCCGGTGATGATTGTATTTTAATTATATCTGAAGCAACCGCCAATCGATCTGCTTCTTTTTCACATTGTTTTTGCAGATCAAGGCATTGATTGCGACAGGTTTGTTTATGCTGAAGACACTCATTAGCACAATGACTTGCCTTTTCTGATTTCACTGGATGATAGGTATAACTTGTTTTATATACAGGAGAACAGCCACAAATAAATAAAGATGTTAACGATAGACAGAGGGTTGCATAAATTATTTTGAACATGTTATTAAGCCTTTGCACGTCTTTAGAATGTCTAAATTAATGATGAGAATATAATATGATATTTTACTCTCCTGATTTCAATGATGGTCAATCCATTCCTAAAATGTTTACCTGTGAATCTAGTGATATCTCTCCTAACCTAATTTGGAAAGATATTCCTTCAAAAGCAAAAAGCCTCGTACTCATAGTGGATGATCCTGACGCCCCTGATCCTAAAGCCCCTAAAATGACTTGGGTCCATTGGGTACTCTATAACCTTCCTGTAAACAGCACAGGACTAACAAAAGATGTTAAGCAGGCTTTACCCCTTGGCACACTAGAAGGTCTTAACGATTGGAGCAAAACAGGTTATGGCGGACCTTGTCCTCCCATAGGACAACATCGGTATTTTTTTAAGCTTTATGCCTTAGATACTATTTTACCTGATTTAAATAAGCCAACAAAACAAGGACTTTTGAATAAGATGGAAGGAAAAGTTTTGGCAGAAGTACAATTTATAGGGACATACGAAAAGGGTCTGTAAACAGACCCTTCAAGACAAACAACTAATAAACAAATTTGTTTATTAGTGTGTTGCTGGAGCAGCAGGAGCGGCAGGCGCAGCAGCAGGTGCTGGTGCAGCAGGTGCAACAGCATCTTTAACAGCGTCTTTAGCTTCTTTTGCAGCATCATGAGCAGTAGCAGCAGCGTTCTCAACGTCTTTTTTAACGTCAGTAACAGCTTCGTCTACTTTTTTACCCATATCAGCTGCAGCGCCTTCATGGCCTTCAGCTTTATGTTCTTCACCGGCTGGTGCAGCTTGCTCTTGACCAGCAGCAGAAGCTTCATCTTTCTTCTGGTCTTTGCAAGCGTTCATGCCAAGTGCTAACAAACATACGGTTGCAGCAAGTATAATTTTTTTCATGCCATCCCTCGCTCGGTTAAGGTATATGAAAATTGTTAATATTAAAAAAATTAAAGCTAGTTGGATACTAGTACCCGCCTATGCTAGAACTCAACAGTTACATAGGGTTCCAGTTAAGTTATGAGAGAATTATAATCGAGAAAATCTACTTGTAAACTGTTTTTCTGTATTTTTATAACGTTTTGATATAAATATATACTGAAGTGCATTAGCTACCTAATATATGCTTGGTATAAACAGGCCTCGCGTTCTGCTCTATGTAGTCAATTACAGCACCAGCTATGTCTTTTTTAGTGGTACGTTCTATGCCTTCTAACCCAGGAGAAGAATTAACTTCGAGCAATTTTGGTCCTGCTTGCGTTCTTAACATATCAACACCGGCAAAATGCAATCCAAGTAATTTAGCCGCCTTGACTGCTGTCTTTCGTTCTTCAGAAGTAATTTTTACTTTAAAAGATTTACCACCTTGATGTAAATTACTTCTAAAATCACCCTCTTGTGAAACACGCTCCATCGCAGCGATCACTTTATTACCTAAAACAATACAACGGATATCTCGACCCGCACTTTCTTTGATATATTCTTGGACAATAAAATTGGCCTTTAGACCTCTAAACGCCTGAATAACAGCTTGAGCGGCTTTAGACGTTTCTGCTAAAACCACACCTCTACCCTGCGTGCCCTCTAGCAGTTTAATCACCAGTGGCGCACCACCAACTAGGCTAATTAACTCTGTCATATCACCCGGAACATGTCCAAAAACAGTTACAGGCATACCAATACCGCCTCGACCTAAAATTTGATGAGCAAATAATTTATCTCTCGATCGAATAATGCCCAATGAGCTATTCAGACAATAAATGTTCATTGACTCAAATTGTCTCAATACTGCCATACCATAAAAAGTAATGGATGCGCCTATACGCGGAATAATGGCATCAAACTTTTCAAGTTCTTGCCCCATATAATGGACGCTTGATTTGCTAGCGGTAACTTTAATATAACAGCGAGTTGTATTAATAACCTGCACATCATGTCCACGAGATCTCGCAGCTTGAACTAGTCTGTCGGTAGAATAACTATTAGGCTCTCTGCTCAAAATACCTATTTTCAATTTGCGCTTATGCGGCTCACTGCTCACCTTGTCATAAACATGAGGAGAAAGTTCACCAAAAAGGTGTGACGCCTGGGGTAGTACCGCCAATCTGCCTTCAAGAGCCGTTCTGCCCAAAAGCATTCTGTATGACATGGTTTCACGATTCGTTAATGATATTTCGATTGGCCAAGATTTATCCCCCAATTGCACCAACGTTCTTATCACATATCGTAATTCAGTATGCCCACTAGAACTGGTCACTTCTCGTTCAGCTACTAGCAAGGCTTTACAGTAAATTTCAATATCCGGTCTTTCTGGGATGGGATGAATACCAAAGCGAACTTTTTGTTCGCCGTCTTCTTCTATTTTTTCAACCATAAAGGCATGCAGCGCCGATGTTTTGGCACCTGTGTCCACTTTTGCCTTAATAGCCAAAAGATTGAGCTCTGGCAAAGAAACCCATTCTTCCCAACCAATGGGAGTTAATTTTGTTTGTTTTGAATTCATATATTACTAAGCTTGAAATACAACAAAGATAAGTATCTAAACATAGTTTAACAGATATGAAGAGTTTTCATGAAGAAAAAAACTGTTTATATAGCCAGAATTTTTAATTCTAAACATAATGATAATGGTATAAATAGCTATTTAACCAAAACTACTTTTATAAACAGCTATTTGTATTTAAACTAACTTTTCTTAATTTTGCCATCAGGTAAAATAATGAGTTCTACACTGCGATTTTTGGCATGCGATTTTGTCCCAGATGAAACCATTTCAATGCGATCGGTTGAGATGCCTTCTGCCTTTAAAAATTTGGCAATTTGATTACTGTTCAAAGAAGCCACTTTTTTATTTAAGGCTGTTTTGTT
>CAYSTH010000058.1:0-11785 GCA_964433995.1 uncultured Francisellaceae bacterium
GGGGTATGCTGATTGGACTGCTCCTATTAATCAATACCGTACGACTAGAGAACCTCTCGAGAATTTTGTCCATTGGGCAGAATAATCAGACCGTTCTCATTTCATATCTTTTCTCAAACATATCGCACAATTATAAAATGATGTAGAATCTCTCCGCTTTAATTATTTGCACAATTACTAAAAAGTTAATGTATGAAACTTAACAAATATTTAGTTGCGTATTTTGTCTTTGCTGGTGTATTCTGCGCCCCTGTTTTTTTATATAAATCATTTAAAATCTGCAATGAATTTGGGCATTATTTAGTTAAATCTGTGTATGAAAAAATGCATACCGATGAAGTTAAGAAAAACAAAACATAAATTCTGGTTTTTTACCAAAAAGTAATTAATGACAGTTACTCATACTGAAATCTGATTGTCATTGGTCGCGTGAACTATGTTCAAATTTTTGTCAAAATAAGGAAATAATAAAAATGAGAATAATAATAAATCGACCTTCATCAGCGGTGGAAATCCTGGGGCTGCCCTTGCTACTGGAGCTGCAATCGTCACAACTACTGCTGCCGTAGGTGCTGCTTTTAAAGAGCTAAATTCTTGGGGGCATGCATTAGGTGAGTGGGCATTTAATCGTAAACACCCTGATTCAGGCCTTGGACCAATGAATTTTCAATCGATCCCAGGTAGTCATTACTACAGTAGGTGGTAAAAAAAGGGGGTAATGCCCCTTTTTTATTCGCTCAATAAATTAGTTCTTGAATTCAAAAAGCTCTTGAGAGTTTTATCCGCTCGGCAGAATAATCAGACCGTTTATCCTCAAAGTTTAAACTATAGGTTTACTAACTGGCTCTATTTGTTAAGATCGACAACATGTCTTAATTTATAGATTGGTTATATGTATGTTTGAATATTTTTCTAGTCAATCAGCTTTATGGTTAGTGTGTTTTGCACCATACCTTTTAATTGGTGCGGCTGCACTACCTACTCTTGTGATAGGCATGTTTTATGGCTGGCTACAAATCTTCTTAATTTTTATCGGTTTAGTCGATGAACAAATGATCCAAAAAAACTTTTTACCCCAACTCTTAAAAAAAGTTTTATCTTAATTTTACTTTATGCTTGATTACCTTGAATCAGATGGCTTATAACTTAAGCTATCTGTCATTTTATTTTTATTAAAGAATTATGCACGTATTAAGCAATGCAGACTGCCAACTTGTTTCTGCCGCCACATTCGATGTGGGAGATGTTGTTAAAATTTTGCTTGGCGGCACTGTTTACCTCTCTCTTACTCCAAGTGATTTAAGCTATAAAAACAGCCTTAGATTATTTATTGGCGTAGGTTCTATGTTGGGCGGTTACCATTTGGGCAGCATTGGGGCCGATTATGGCGGTAAAAATCTGGTTAGCAAATTAGCTGGTTGGGGGGCAGGAGCTCTTATTGGATGTGTTGCAGGAGCATTTGCCGGTGGATTAGGGATGAAAATCTACGGCAAGGTAATTCGATGGACTTATCTTTTTTTTGATGATGGTAGTCAAGTTGAGTAAATTTTATTGTAACGTGCATAGTTGACTCTTTGCAGCGGTAGCTGCAACGGTTGCTAGCCCCGTCTGGAGTTGCGTTAAGCAACGGAAGATGGGGTAAAATGTATCCAAATTTTTGAGCCGCGGTAGCGGCGAAACACTTACCCTACAACAAAACGCTTATCAAAACTTAAATTGTGTTTTTCTAGAAGTTCTAAATACTCTTGATCAAAACTTTTAGTTTTATGATGCTTCTCTTGATTTTTTATGTAATGATAAACTTTTTCTATCGATGAATAGCTAACCGAAAATGAACCATAACCTTCTTGCCAAGCAAAATATTTTTGTGATGTATTTTGTTTCATCCATGCAGAAGAGCTAGCCTTTATATCTCGAATAAATTCAGAAAATTTATCTGGAAGACTTAATCCAATCAATAGATGAAGATGATCAAAAGTTCCTCCAGCTGCCAACAGGCTGCCATTGTAATTTCTGACAATGCCACCTATGTAGTTATAAAGTAAGAATTGTATTTCTGATGATATTAACGGTTCACGATTTTTTGTAGACCAAATGATATGAAAATAATGAGCACGAAATGAATGTGTCATGAAATAATGAACCCTAAAGTTGCGTCGCTACCGCGGCTTAATAAAAATTGGATATATTTTACCCCATCTTCCGTTGCCGAAGGCAACTCCAGACGGGGCTAGCGACCCTTGCAGCTACCGCTGCAAAGAATCAGCAACACCTCTGTAAAAAACACTTTCCGTAATATTAGTCGATAGATTAATATTAATAATAAAAATTTCATTTGTTCTATGCTCAAAAAAAAGGGAGCAATACTCCCTCTTTTTGTTCATCATCATTATCTATTTGTAGCATGAAATTTTTTTATGCTGTCCACGTTTTTAATAATTTAACGGCTTCAGCTGTTAAGTTATCTGTTTTAGCGTGATTCACGACAGATTCTAATACCCCTTCGGCTAATTTTTTACCTAATTCTACCCCGGGTTGGTCGAAGCTGTTTAGATTCCAAATCACACCTTGTGTAAAGACTTTGTGTTCATAACAAGCAATCAGCATGCCTAATGTTTTAGGATTTAATTGCTTTATAAAAAAGGCACTGCTGGGTTTATTCCCTTGCATGTAATTAGCTGGCTTTTGATTGTCACTTTGACCTTCTACAAAAGCTTTTAGTTGACCTAGGGCATTGGCGATTAATTTGTTTTGCGTAGACTGATTAGTGTCTTTTTCAGCCTGCATAGGCACAATAAAATCTAACTGTATAGGTAGTGTGCTTTGATGTAACAACTGGAAGAAAGCATGTTGTACATTGGTGCCCACACCGCCCCACACCACAGGACCTGTTGCGTATTCTAATTTTCTGCCTTGAGCATCGATAGATTTACCGTTACTTTCCATATCTAATTGTTGTAGATAATTCGTAAAGTGTTTGAGTCTATCGCTATAAGGAATAACCGCTTGAGTGTGTGCCTTAAAGAAATTGTTTTGCCATATGCCCAATAGGCCCATCATGGCAGGGATATTTTGATGCCAAGGTGCTGTTTTAAAATGCTCATCTGCCGCATGTGCACCTTGCAAAAATTCTGTGAATTTCTCTTTGCCCAATAAAATCACCAAGGGTAATCCAATCGCTGACCAAACGGAATAACGGCCGCCTACCCAATCCCATATGGATAAAATTTGCTCCGGTAAAATTTGGTGTTTTTGGGCTGATTCAGGTTTTGCTGTTACCGCGTAAAAACAGCTCATGATGTCGTCACTCTGAATAGAAACATTCAGGTGTTCACTTAACCATTGTTTGGCACGATTCATGTTTTCGAGTGTTTCTTCTGTGGTGAAAGATTTAGACGAAACAATAAATAACGTACTTTCTGGACGGCATTTTTCTAAAACATCATCTAGTGCGGTTGGATCGATATTTGATACAAAATGAACTGCAATATTTGTGTCCCAATAAGGCTTAAGGGCTTGTGCCACCATCACAGGGCCCAAGTCTGACCCGCCAATGCCTAAGTTCACAACATCGGTAATACCACTTGTTCTGATATGATGTGCGATATCAAACAATTTTTGACGTTCGACCAATACCGCCTTAGGTAAATCTGCATCAGGTGCGCGTAACAACCAATGTTTGACTGCGCGATTTTCAGTATGATTAATTTTTTCGCCTGAAAAAAGTTGTTCAATGGCTACTTTTAAACCACACATTTCTGCTAGCTCAGAAAATAAACCGATGGTTTCTTGATTGATGTTTTGTCTTGAAAAATCAAAAATCAATTCATTTAATTTTAAATGACATGCTTCAAAACGCCCTGGCGTACCACAAAGCTCTCGTAAATTGGTTTTGGTGGCAATTTCAGCTTGATGCCACAATTTTTGCCACACAGGCATTTTTGCTAGTTCGTTTTCACGATGCCAAAGGTTATTTTCTTTTTTTTCTTGTTTATTCGGTGACAATATATTCATGCTGTTCTCGTACTATGGTTAATAACTTTCTATCAAATTGTTCTGCTACTTTGCTAAGAGAAATTTGATTAGGCAGAATTAAATTTGGGGCAATTTCTAATAATGGTAACACCACAAAAACACGTTGCATTAATCCAGGATGAGGTACCATTAAATTCGGCAAGTCGATTTGTTGATTGCCATATAACAAAATATCTAAATCAATGGTTCTAGGGCCCCATTTGATAATTCTTTTGCGATGTTGTTTTTGTTCTATGCTCTGTAAAAAATCGAGTAAATCAGTCGCCGCTAATGTCGTCGAAATATTGACTACCGCATTCACATAATCTGGTTGTTCAGCAGGTCCCATCGGCGGATTGCCATAAAAAGAAGACACGGCCTTGATGGCTATTGCTGAATGCTCAGCAAGACTATCTATCGCTTGTTCAATTTGTTTAATAGGAGTGCTTAAATTACTCCCTAACCCAATATAAACATTCGTCATTTTTTATTTAATAAACCAAGGTTTTTGAGATACACCGCATCTTGTTTTTTATTTAACATTTTTGGCAATAGCTTCACATGCTTGATTCTGTCGTTTTCTGATAAGACAGAAAATTTCTGCCAGAAATCTGCCAGCAAAGTGTACTCTCCTATTTTGTTTCGAGCGATTAAAAAATCTAATCCTGCTCTAAAACGCAAATGTGTAAATAATTTAAAAGCATTTCTCTGATACGCTTTTTCTAAGCGCCATTGCAATGTCCAAATATCTTTAATAGATTGCTGCGTCATTTTAGGAATGCTGATTACTTTGCTTTGTTCTGCCAACACTTGGTCTTGTGCATCAAACAATGCCGCATGAGATCGGTGGCCTTTTTGTACCAAAGCTTTCGCACGCTCACAAACAGCGTGCCATAACATTGCTGCAAATAAGAATGCGGGCGTTGCTGTTTTGTTTTGCGACAATCTTTCGTCGGTGTCTTTTAATACTTGTATAATTAACTTATCGGTAGGATAAATATTGTCGGAGATACTCTTTTCCGTTATCGGAAAAAGAAAACCCAGCATTTCTTGTTTTTTAAGAAGCTCATAAGTATCTAAAGCATGACCTGTAAAAAATAACTTCGTCAATTCTTGGTACAATCTAGCAGATGACACATTATGCAATAAACATTTTAATTCTTGCATAGGTGCCAATAAATTATCGGCTAATTTAAAATTTAACTTGGCACAAAAGCGAACGGCTCTTAAAATACGTACGGGATCTTCTCTAAACCGAACTGCAGGCTCCCCTATCATTCTCAAGATACCCTGTTTGATATCTTGCATGCCTCCCATAAAATCAACCACCGAAAAATCGGCAATGTTGTAATACAAGGCATTGACGGTAAAATCTCGTCTAAAAGCATCGTCTTCAAGAGAACCGAACACATTATCTGCCATCACCATGCCGTGTTCAGAATGGACAGATTCTCCTGCTGCTCTAAATGTGGCGACTTCGATAATTTCGTCACCAAAAAAGACATGTGCCAACCTAAAGCGTCTGCCAATAATACGGCAATTGCGAAACAATCTTTTGACTTGTTCTGGTTTGGCATCGGTTGCAATATCAAAGTCTTTAGGGTGTTTACCAAGCAAAAGCTCTCGTACAGCACCTCCTACCAAGTACCCTTGATAGCCGTTTTTATGCAAACGATATAACACCTTAAGTGCATGTTCACTGATTTCACTTCTAGAGATACCATGCTCGCTACGAGGCACAACGACAGATGTGCGTTTATTTGTTTTTTTAGGCTGCTTTCGTAATGCTTTGCCCAGGTTTTTAATTAACTTGCGTATCATCTAGTTAAGGTTCACAACACCAGAAAATGGGGGTTAAAATTTTGGGGTGATCATAACATTAAAAAGCAAAAAGTTAAATGGCTATCTTTCTTGACCAGAGGGAACATGAAAAATTGGGCACAATATGGTAAATTAGCGCCAATTTCTTCAGTAATATGGGTTTAATTGCCATGATAAATAGCTCTGTTTCTATATCAACACCTACAAACATCGACATCAATAATGAAATTATCAATGTCAGTGCCTATTGTTTTGTAGAGTTAGATAACTTGCAGGAACTGCGTGTCGCCATCAAAGACAAGGCACTTAGCCTCGATCTTAAAGGCACGGTGCTTTTAGCACATGAAGGCATTAACTTATTCTTGGCCGGTACTCGTACTGCCATACAATCGATGACCCAGTTTTTAACCACATTATTGACCTTACCTGGTATCGATTTCAAAGAAAGTATCTCTGATCATAAACCCTTTAATCGTTTACTGGTGAAAATTAAAAAAGAAATTATCTCGATGGGTGTGCCTGAAATTAAACCTTCGCAATTCAAAGCGCCCTATATGACTGCAAAAGAATTAAAAGAAAGATTAGATAATGATCCTAATTTAGTGGTGCTGGATACCCGAAATGATTATGAAATGAAAATCGGTAAATTTAAAAACGCCCTTGAGCTCCCTATTCGCACATTTAGAGCCTTTCCTGAGTCTGTTAAAAATTTAGATGAAAGCCTAAAAGACAAAACCATTGTAACTTATTGCACAGGTGGTATTCGTTGTGAAAAAGCTGCTAGCTTTATGATTAGCCAAGGCTTTAAAGACGTGTATCAATTACACGGTGGCATCTTAAAGTATTTTGAAGAATGTGGTGAAAGCCATTACGAAGGCGATTGTTTTGTTTTTGATCAACGTGTGGCATTAAACCCTAGTTTAGTCGAAACAGAGGTAGAACAATGTTTTGCTTGTCGTATGCCTGTCACTGTAGAAGAACAGCAATCTGAATTTTATAAAGTCGTTGAGTATTGCCCCGCTTGTTACCATAAAAATAAAGAAAGAAAATAGGAGTTTCTAATGAAAACATTATCTCTATCGGCGCTGCATACTGTATCCGCGGGCTGCGGTCAGTTAACCGCTAAAGAAGCTTATATTGCTTATTTACAAGTATGCACTGAAGAAGATCGCCTGACTATATTTAAAGCCCAACAATCTGTTTTTAATAGTTTTGGCACAAGTTTTCCTGATGAAGAAACCATTCGTCAAGCATTAATCACGGCAATTGAAAACGCCCCTTTTAACGCATAAAAATAAATAATAGGATATTCTGATGAAAACATTATCT
Organism: uncultured Francisellaceae bacterium; assembly: GCA_964433995.1. Taxonomy (GTDB): domain Bacteria; phylum Pseudomonadota; class Gammaproteobacteria; order Berkiellales; family Berkiellaceae; genus CADEEZ01. The sequence continues at coordinate 7,165 of CAYSTH010000058.1, forward strand.
CAAACTAGCTTAAACAACATCACTGGTGGTTGCGGCAAACCTTCTTGTGAAAAAGCAACTTTGGCTTTTTTAGATGTTTGCACTTATGAAGAAATGAAAAAGATTAACCAAATCTTCAAAAGCGTTATTTTAAGCCCTGACATGGCAGGCGCAGATGACGAAACGCTACGTTTAGCTATGATTGCTGCTATTAAGGCAGATTTTAAATAAATCTGTAAACCCTCGTGTTCTGTCAGTTGTATGATGTGCAGCTGATGGAATGCGGAAACATCGAATAATTCCATACGCCTGACCTCATATAAAGTAACCAAGAGAGCCTGATTTTTTGCTTATAAAATAAGTCCTCACCAAAAAGTTTAGAAAAAAAATCTCCTTTTCTTTCTTGAGATTTCCTTTTTGCAACTCTCCATTTTACTCACACTCTCTTCTGACTCTTGCCCCCAAGTTGAGGTTGATAACCAACAACAAAAGAGTTCGAAATATGAAAATACTATGAAGACGAAACATACTGCCAAAAACTTTAATATAAAATGTATAATATTTGAAATCTTCATTGTGATTTAGGTCTCTAATTATTAAATTTTTTATGTTATTTTTTTAGCATCTTACTTTTTAGGTTTTTTTTCTGATGATGGACTTTTAACATTTTTTGTATTTTGGGTTGAATTTTCTTTAATTTTTGGAGTAGGCTTAACAATAGCCTTAGCTTGATTAGAAAAAACAATTGGTTTTTTAGATGGCTGATTAATCTCTTCAGGCACCTTAGTTTTTACAGGAGGGATCTCTGAAGACAAAGATCCGTACTGAACATCATTAGCCGCGCTAGGAGGAAGCTTTGGAGAGAAGGGGGCATATTGCGCATCATTAGCTGCGGCAGAATGAGGCTTTTCTACTTTAAGTTTATTCAACCCTTTGTTTAGAAGTTTTCCAGCTTCATCAAAAGCAATTCCTTGCGCAGCTCCTGCAACAAGTCCAGAAGCAGCATTTTTAGCATTAGACACTAAACTTCCATCCTTAGTGGGGGCTAAACTGCTTTGAAACATGCCTGATACTGCAGCCTGGCCAATTTTTCCTAACTTTACGACTTTTACTTCAGGTAAAACAAAACCTATTGCCATATCCGTTGCAAATCCTGTTGCTTGAGCAAGTTTACTTTGTCCTACTAAAGAATTTTCATATATTTCTGTTTCTTGATTTATTTTCTTAGTGTATTCAGCTGTTGTTCCCTCTTCAACTAAATCCATCTTTTCTCCCAAATTAAACGCAAGTTGCTTTATGCCTTGCCCTGTACTCGTGATACTTCTTTCTGCCGCAATATACATAGTTGATAAAGCATCATGATCTCGATTTAAATACATTTGCCTATCAAACATTTCACAAGCTCTAGTGGTACAGGGCTCTGATGGTAGTTGTGGATCCAAGGCATAGGTAACCATCTCTTCGGATAAACGGCCCACTTGTTTATTTTGTGGCTGTTTAGCACCCGTTTGAAATAAATAAAGATCATCTTCAGATAAGGGTGCAGGCTGAGCAGCAGCAGGTTTCACTTTTTTAGGCTTACTGGGTGATCCTTTTGATTTGGTTGTTGGCTCGTTCTGTTGAGTTTTAGGCTGCTGAGCATGAGGCAGAAAAGCCTCTTTTTCACGATCTTTACCTAAATTGAATACATCAGAAAACAACTCATTTTGCTGAGCCACAAGTGCTGGCTTCACATAAGGATTATCTGAACTTAATGCCATGTTTTCTTTAGATGGAGATAAAAATGTTATCATTTTTTTTGTCACCTTCGTGATCTTATCAATATCACTTTTACTACCTTCTAAATCCAGCGCTTTTCTTTTATCGGTAATGACTTCTGTTTGCTTAGAAGCATCGGTATTCACTCCTGGTAAAGCACCCTCAGAAACGTTATCTGCTAGTACAGTCGCTCGGCGTAAGGTTTCTTGTTTGTCAGAAAGATAATTGATGCTCCCACCCGGGTTACCATCTGCTCCTTGATTTGGTTGAACCTGAAAGCCAAAGCCTTTTGATTTTTCTACTTTGCTATCGATGACATCTGTACCCGTCACTGTTGGCAGCCCTTCTTCTCCATCTACACGATGCAACTGTTTCGCGATAACTTGAGAACCATTTTCTAGATGAATATGATCAGCTTTCACTTCTCCATTTTTTAAAACGATACCTGCCATTTCACTAGTAACATACTCTTCTGTTTTTCCTTTTTGCATATTCGCGCCAGCAGAACTGCCTGTTGTACTGACATTCACACTTATATCGAGTGTTTTCGTTATATGCTTATCTTGTGTACTTTCAAAATGCATACATGGTGCTGTCACACTGCCATTGATGCCTTCGATTTGAAGGTTGCCTCCCATCGTTTGGCCTGCATGCACCTCAGCCGTACTTCGTGCATGCAATTTCGCATTGTGGTGCGTTTCATCATATTTATATTCTTTACTTAGACCTAATCCTATTTCCACATCATAAGGATTCAAAGGATTTATCCCTATACTAGCGGTTTTAGTATTTCGGCTATATTGGAAGATTTCTGTACTATGGGTAGCTTTTATGCCTTCAACCAAAAACACCCTTAAGTTTTCAGCATCGACCTTTGAGCCTTCTCGTAAATATAAAGTATCACCAAGCAGACTAAATGTACCCCCTACTATCACCTCAGTTGGCACACTTTGACTTGCATGGGTTTTTTCTGTTGTTTTGGTTACCCTAAAAGTAAAATGTGGATTAGGAATTCTTTGCCCACCTTCGAGTTGAACCGTTATCCCTAATTTATCTGTAATCGCACCAATGACATCGGTAGGCGTTTTACCTTGTTCACCACAAGCATGTGATACCATGGAAGATAAATTAAAGGTATCTCGAGCAAAACGGACGACGGCCCCAGGTAATTCTCCCACACTTTTAGATCGTAAAATGCTTTTTAATTCTTCTTTATTCCAACCAAAAGAACGTACGAGTTGACTAAAAATTGTTTTAGCATGTTTTCCTTTTAAAACAGCTTGTAAGTTATCTACCGCAGGCATAGAGAATGAATATTCTGTTGTTTTGGTGGTGTTATCAAAAGTTTGTTCTTTACCATCAAGGGTAGCTGTTTTGGCCATAACAGCCATGCTGCCTTGGGCATTAACCCAAGTTGAAGTCAAAGCAAGCTCTTCACAAGAAATAATCAAACTGCCCTTCGTAAAAATATATGAATGCTCTATTATGGTTTCTGCTGTTTCAGAGTCTCTTTTTTTATGTCTAAAAATTTTCTTGGTTCTTTTTCTACTTTTGTATTCAGTGGTATTTTCCATGCCTTCCATACTCACTTTGTCTTTAGCAACAAAAATAGCATTTTTACCCGAGTCAACTATCGTTTTTTCTAAATGTATGCTACCTTCTGGCGCAAAAATATGCACATCACCATTTTTAGAAGATATGTTGTTTTGTGAGGTGACGTAGCCATGTTCATATGGATGGACTGTTTTCTGAAACTTTTTACCATTGCTTCTTCTACTTTGTGTTTCTGAAATATGATAGGCCTCACTTTGAACAATTTCCTTTATGCTTTGCGCAGCGTATAAAAATGCCCCTTTGTCACCTTCAAAATTTAAACCTGCCGCTGTAAACGCTTCTTTACCTATGAACGTATTTTGGCCTATGCTACTAATCTCAGCATTATCAAAAATAGGCATCACATGCCAATTTCGACCACCATCTTGGATCTCATCAGAAGTTTGCCTACCATCATATGTTAAGATAGCTTTTTGGTGCCCACCTGAGTGATAAACAAAAGTACCTTCTTCACCACTTAAGTACATACCACCATGTTGATTAAATTCGCCTAAATGACCTCGATGTCCTATAGCATAGATGGTCCCTGAATTTTCCATCACACGAGTAGCTTCGTAGGACGTTAATTTACCATGTTTTTTATCACGCTTATTTTCATAAAAATACTGCATATGCTTTTCTTCTACAGCATCATTGTTTAATTTTTTCAGATTCCACGTAACGATACCATCTGAATCAAACAAACCTTGATTCAGCATTTCCTCAGCTTGAACAAAACCACCTTTTTGAAGGTATAATTTTGTTTCGCCTCCTTGACCAACCATTTTATTTACTGCAAAAGCGACTGTTTGTGTAAAACTGGTGTTGCCACCTGAATACCGTACCTCATTACCTGTAAATCGAAAGCCACTGCTATAGGTATTGCTGCCTGTGGCATCTAAATCATGACCCGGTGCATCTACAATCAAGGTTGCATTGTCAGATAGCCGAGGTAAAGCACTCATTGGAATGATGGTATCAGCATGAGGAAAATGAAGTTGCAAAATATTGGCAAAATCTGGATTTATCTCAAAAGAAAATTCGTCTTTAAAAGGCTCTTCTAATGTTACGTCTAATAAACTGACTTTTGAGAAGGCATCTGTCTCAATGTAATCAGAAGCCTTAGGTTTTAACAATAAAGCCCCAATGACATCATGATCATGCTTTTTCCAAGTGAGATTGTTAGGTTTAGCTTGATCATACCCCTTTGTGTCAACCAAAGCTGCTATGACAGCGCCTTCTTTGTTCACATTTTTACTTTCAAATATGACTTGAGGTGCGATTAACTCTC
>CAYSTH010000059.1:0-10156 GCA_964433995.1 uncultured Francisellaceae bacterium
TACACGTGTTAGCAATTTTAATGAAAATATGCCGATTTAATTTCGGCACTTTTGAAACAAAAGAATTTAAAAAATTTCTTTATATGGGGTGTATTTTTGGGTTAATTATCGCTGTTTACTGGACTTTGAGACCTTTAAAAGACTCTATTTTTATTCAATTAGTCGATAAAAATTATCTGCCTTATGCCAAAACTATTTCAGTACTGGCTTTATTGCCGCTTGTGATTTTTTATACTAAATTGTTGGCAACGACTTCTAGAGAAAAAATGCTGGTTATTTTGCCTGCCTTTTATGGCATAACCGTACTGATATTTAGTGTATTAATGTATTTTGCACAAGGTACGCCAACTGAAATTGAAAGCCGTTCTTTTATTTTATACTCGGGCACTGTCGTCTTAGCATATGTGTGGTATTTTTTTGTAGAAAGCTTTGGCTCGTTGGCTGTTGCTTTATTTTGGGCATTTGCAGCTGATGCCAGCCATCCCATTTCAGCAAAACGCGGTTTTCCATTGGTGGTGGCGATTGGTCAATTAGGGGGGATTATTTTCCCTTATAGTATTGCGAGCTTACCACATCATTTAGGTTTAAAAACAGATACATTATCAATGGTTTTATTAGGGCTTTTAACTTTATCCATTATCCCACTTTTTAAACAATTCCTGCGTGTGACACCACCAGAATTACTCACTTCTTTTCAGGGAACAAATGAAAAAGAAGAAGAAAAATCTCACGATCATGGGTTTTTAGAAGGACTTAAATTAATTTTAAAACACAAATACCTTATTGGCATTTTTGCAGTCAATTTTATATACGAAATTATCATCACAATTTTTGATTATAACTTTAAATTAGCTGCAGCTACTGAATATAGTGGTGTGGCGCTCACTAAATATTTAAGTATATATGGTTCTAGTGTCAATATCGTTTCATTGCTTTGTTTATTGCTGGGCATTAGCAACATCACTCGGTTTTTGGGCATTCGTTTTGCCCTCACGGCTATGCCTATTATTGTGGGATTAGCACTATTTAGTTTTATGACAATTGATAGCTTGACATTTTTGTTTGTGTTGATGGTCGGATCTAAAGCTGTGAATTATGCTCTCAATGGTCCTGCCTTGAAACAACTTTATATTCCTACTACCAGCGATGTACGATTTAAAGCGCAAGCTTGGATTGAAACTTTTGGTGCAAGAGCCTCAAAAGAAGTGGGTTCTATTTTTAATATGAGCCTAAAACCTTTACAAGGTATGTTTGGTGAACTCGCCGGAAAAAGTTATTATTTAGGCTTAAGTGGTGTGATTGGTTTTCCGTTATTGATTTTATGGTTTGTCGTCGCTGTTTATTTAAGTAATAAATACCGAGATGCGCTAAGAGACAAAAAAGTGATTTGTTAGCTATTATTAATAGCATTAATCTAATGCCAACCATATCACACTAATAGCTAAAAACTTTTTGTAGGCCCATGACTCAAATCATCAGTCAATTTTTGACCCATCTCCCAGTGTTGACACTGATATTTTTCACCTCCATTAGCAGGAGGATTTTTTAATTCTCTACAATCTGCCTGATTAGCGGGATGACTGTTTCCTCCGCGAGTATGGAGATCTTGACGACCAAAAACATCAGAACAATCAATTGTACTCATGTTTGGTAATTGAATCACTTTTTGAAGGTCATGACGAGTCTGTGCTGTTGGCGTATCTTCTCCTTGATACAAGTATGCCTTTTGATAACTATTTATATAATAATTTCCAAGGGGATCGCTTCCATGTTTTTTTACATCATAGGGAACCCATTTGTCAGGAGAATTTGGAACTAAAAAACGCTCATTTACTGTTATACTTTTTTCGATTAAGCCCAAAATTAAAGGGAATAGCTGTCGTTCCATCATAACATATACTGATGGGCCAATACTCATCCGCGCATTTAATCTTGTGCTATAATCTTTAAAGTTCATGCTTGTCATAGCGCGTGACAAACTAGCATTAATATAAAGTTTAAGTGCAGTTATAATTTCTGGTTTGTTTATAAACTGAAAAAATTGATTTTCTATTCTGCCATCATAACTAATTGTCTGCATACCTATATTATTTAACTTTTCCATAATTTCTGGGCTGAACAATTCTTCTTTAGTCATTCTTTCAGTTGAAAAGCCATTTTGTTTACGATACTCACCTACGTCCATATCTGAAAATATTACTGCCTGCATTCCATTCGACTCTAATTCATATACAGAAATAATTAATTTCATCAAATCCACACGAAAATATATATCCAGATTATCAGAAAATGCATCTGGATTATTTTTAACAATATCTATATCACGAACGTCTTTTAATTTAAAATTGTACGATGGATTTTCTTCTTTCAATTTATCTAAAATGCGTTGAGAATTTTCTAGTGCTTTAGGAGTAGCAAATTCGCTATCATACCAAATAGCCACCTCAGCATGTGGATTGCTTTCTTTCCACTTCATTCCACGACTGAGAATTTTATCCACAAATTCTTGTTCGGTTTGAGCCGAGGTGATATAAGTCTGACCATCATCGAATGTTCGATTTAGCCACATTAGGTTAATTGAATATTTTTCTGGTACAGTTGAATGGTCTAGGGTCAAATATCTTTCAAAGGAATTTAACATGATTTAACACCTAGCTCTAATCTTTTCAATTTTTAATTAGTTGCTTTTCGAACACGAATTAATCTATCCCTCTTAATTTAACATTTGGCTAGTTGGCTTTCAATGCTGATCGCCTATATACGTGTATATGCCTTTTTACAATTGAGGTGTCAATTCAAATCTGAAGCGTGATTTAAAGACCAAGCTTGGTTTGAAACGTTTAGAGGCGGGGGCTCTAATGCCAATGATATTTTAATTTCAAAAATCCAGCATGTGCGTGATAATTTTGTTTCCAAAAATAATCATACCCAAAACTCACACCTATACCATGTTGATTACCATAGGTAGTTAAACTTAAACCAATATTATAATACGCTTGAGCAGGAGAAAAACTTTCTGTTTGATAAGCGGAACCAAATCCGACATATTGCGCCGTTGATTTTTGGCTATCGCCAATTAAATCATATCCAATGCTGGCATGTGCTTCACGAATAAATCTATACTGATGTTGTTTTATTTCATCTAAAACTTTTACTCCTATATCAGCAATTAATGTATTCATGTTTTCATATGTGATTTTTTGTGCTGTTAAAGAACTGCCTTTTTCTTGATAAGAATTAAAATTAGCATGAGCATAACTGAGAGAAACAATGGGTTGAATTTCAAATAAATCTTGTTTCAAGAAATAATGATAACCACTTTCTATTCGAGCAGCATATTGCCAACCGTGAAAATGAGCAAAATTTGTTCTATTAAAACTATTAATCACAATTCGATGAGCAGCATCATATTGATTATAAGCCAGCGATAACATACCATTTAGAAAATAAGCATTATCATCATGCTTACTTGCATACATTGCACCCTGATAATTATTAATATTGGTATTACTGCCACCGATATCATGGCTCACACTGGCTGTCGCCCAGCTGAAACTTGCTCCTAACAAACTGGTGTCTGATACTTTTGAATCTACCCCTAATGCAATACCCCAAACGCCTGCAGTATATCCATTAATATTTTGCCTAGTGCCTTGTTTTATGTTGCTACCGAATAATTTTACCCAAGAACCATTACCTTGTTCGTCTGTCAGACCTGCTGCGTAACCTGTATGATAATTGTCTAAATGTACAAATTGTTCTTCTATTCTTTTGGAGAACAAATCAAACGTATTTTGTTGAATGTCAGTAATCACTTGGTGAAAAGCACTGTCATTCATGGGCGCTGCACTCGCTAAAGCTTCTTTTTGTGCTTCAGTACCATAATATAAACCCAATTGATTACCCAAATCGATAAACTCACTGGGGGCATTTGTGGTAGTAATACTGCCCAATATTTCTGCTACACCCGCTATATTATTTTGTAATCCTATTGGCATCACACGAGTGCCCGTTAGTTGTAAAAGTTTATTGGTGCCATCAACAGATAAATCAAATGATATAAATAAATTATTAGGCGCATTTAACTCAGGGATATTCATGCCTGCTATCCCACTTGAAACAACGGTTAATGGACCATTTTTACCAAAAGCATAAGAAGGCAAGCCCGGGTCAATGATATTTATTTTATCATTTGCAAAAAGTCGAGCATCATTTGCTGCTGAAAATTGACCTGGCAATGCCGTTAATCCCAAATCAAATCCTAATTGAATCTTATCGCTAAGATTAATGACTGAAATATTATCTGCATCTAATGTTTTATTACTAAAAACAATAGCATTGGCTTGTTCTGATGCAAAGATCAAATCTTGATTAATAAAATAATTATTTCCGAAATTGACAAGTGCATTACTATTTAAGATTAAATTTTTATTCATTGTGCCGTCTCCATTAAAGGAAACAACTGCATTGTGATTAAGGTTAATATCCTGATCAAAATTCGCAATACCTTCAAAATTCACTTTCACAAGTTCAGCTACTACGCTATTTCCAATATCCGCACTTTTTATGTCAGCCTGTGCTTTAAAAGTAACTAAGCCCGGACCCCAACCTGCAAATCCTAAATTAATATTAACAGGTTGCTCAAATATGACACTTCCTCTCACACCCTCACTAATAGAAAAGGCTGCCGTATCCACAACTTCAAGGCTGACAGCTCCTTGAAATATCACATGCTGATTTAGATTGTGTCTAATTGATATTTGATTAATTGGCCTCCCTGCCAATAACCCAACATCGCCAGTTACAACAGAATTTCCTAAAAATTGTATAATTCCAACATTAGCTACTGTCGCACTAACAGAATTGCCTGCTGTATTATTTAAATCAATACCATCCGGAATGGTTAATCGTGCGTTAGCTGTAAATTGATAATCATTAAATCCTGAGGCAGTAGTAGGAACACCAATAGGAATAGTTGCTGCTTGCAAAGAACTTAGCACAGAAGCCAAAGAAATAAATATACTTGATTTTAATAGATGCCTAACTAGCACTTGAGATCCCTTCCATGGATATATATCAATTAGTCTACGTTAAAATGTCTCTCGAAAACATCCCTTCCCACTACGTTAAAACTTCAGAGAACTGGATGCTAGCCTTCGCTGACATGACAGCTTTAGAGTATGTTATCAAAACTACCCTTGCCCCAACATCGCTTTTAAATCTGATAGTTTGCTTCTCAAATGGCTTTTGTCCACAGGAGTACTGCCAATAGCTTTAAATGATTCTCTTTCTAGTAAATCTTCGGGAATTTCATCTAAAAACCGGCTTGGCTCTCGCTCTACACGCTGACCATGCTGGTTTCTGGAAGTGTTATGGGTTAAGGTCAATCGTTCAACTGCTCGAGTTAAACCTACATAGGCTAACCTACGTTCTTCTTCTACCTTATTTTCCTCTAAGCTGGTTTTATGTGGCAATAACCCTTCTTCCATCCCTATTAAATACACTTGATTAAATTCTAAGCCTTTTGCTGCATGTAGCGTCATCAAGTTTAAAGTCTCGGCATTATTTTTTTGCTGATTATCTAAAATATCTAACAACATCATTTTATTTAAGACATCTTTTAAGGTCACGTCATCTTGATTATCGGCTTGTTTTTTTAAAATACGCGCCATCCAATCTAAGAAAAATTGAACATTTTCTAGTTTCTTTTTGGCAGCTTCTGGTGTTTGCGCCGTTTCGTTTAACCAATTTTCATAATTCAACTCTTCAATAAAGCCTTTTATTTTTTCCATGATGTCTTTTTCAGTTTGATCTGGCTCATTGGCTTCTTGCTGAAATTTTTCGATTAAACTCGCAAACTGAAATAAACGCGAGACCATATTGGAAGGCAATATTTGATTTAATCCCATTTCAAAACAAGCATGCAATAAACTCATACGTCTATCTTTAGCGTATTCACTCAATTTTTCTAAAGTGGCAGGGCCAATTTCTCTTTTTGGCACATTCACGATTCTAAAAAAGGCACTATCATCATCAGCATTAAAGACTAATCTAAAATAAGCAATGAGATCTTTAATTTCAGCCTTGGCAAAAAAGCTTGTACCTCCACTTACCTGATAGGGAATGCCTCTCAATCTTAAAGCTTGTTCAAAGGCTCGAGATTGATGATTCATTCGATATAAAATGGCATAGTCACCAAATTTTGATTGTGTGCTGGCTTGATGATTTAAAATATCTTCTAGGACAAATTGTGTTTCGTCTGGTTCAGAATCAATTTCAACCACCCGAATTTTTTCACCATTCGATTTATCAGACCATAAATTTTTATTCACCAAATGTGGATTATGAGCAATTAAGGCATTGGCTGCGTTTAAAATATTGCCCATAGAACGATAATTTTGCTCTAATTTAACAATATTCAAATGAGGATAATCTTCTTTTAGGGTTTGAATATTTTCGGCTTTTGCTCCTCTCCAAGCATAAATCGCCTGATCATCATCTCCCACAACAGTGAATGCTTGCCTAACCCCCGTTAGTAATTTTAATAATTGATATTGATTTTCATTCGTATCTTGATATTCATCTACCAGGATATATCGAAATTTATCTTGCCATCTGTCTTTAATATCCGGACGCTGGTTAAATAAATCCACGGGAAGTGAAATTAAGTCATCAAAATCTACTGCATGAAAAATTTTTAATCTATTTTGATATTCTTTGTAATATACAGCAGCAAGATGTAACTCTTTTTCGGCCGTTAAAATAGCCTCATCTGGCGAACACTGCGCCCCTTTCCAAAGGGATATTTGGCTTTTGACTTTATATAATCCTTCTTGTGTTAATGGCGTGTTTTCGTCTGCGATTGCCCTTAATTGTGTTAGGCCATCTTCTTCATCAAATAAAGTAAAATTTTGTTTTAAGCCTAAGGCTTCATATTCTTTTTTGATAATCGTTAAACCTAAACGATGAAAAGTCGATACATTTAACCCTTTGCTATTTTGAACCCGTTTAGCCATTTCTTTGGCCGCTTTATTGGTAAAGGTCAATGCCAAAATTTTGTTTGCAGGCACTTGTTTTTCATGAATAAGATAATAAATCTTATTTGCAATCACACGTGTTTTACCTGAGCCTGCACCGGCTAACACCAACAAGGGGCCTTCAAAATAGGTTACTGCTAACTGTTGAACGGGGTTTAATAATTCTATTTTCATACTACTTTACTGCTTAATACAACTTATTTTAAGAATGACTAATATTTCTATCTAATCGCCTATATGATAATGCCTCAAATAAATGATTTTTTTCTATATTATCTTTGCCTTCTAAATCAGCAATGGTTCTCGCCACTTTTAACACCCGATGAAACGCTCTAGCAGAAAGTCCTAGTTTTTCAATTGCAGCCTGTAAAAAATCTCTCTCCGGCTGTTCAATATGGCAGAATTGTTTAATTTGCCGCGTGCCTAATTTGGCATTAATTTGCTTGGCGCGTTTAATTTGACGCATTCTAGCCAACACCACTCGCTCTCGAATCATTTCACTGCTTTCAGGTGTTTCGCTTTGTTGGCTGAGCTCTGTTGGCTTTAGCGTTGGCACTTCAATATGCATATCTATTCTGTCCATTAACGGACCTGATAATTTATTTCGATAACGATTAATTTGCTCAACCGTACACTGACAGCTCCGCTTGGGATCTGATAAATAACCACAAGGACAAGGATTCATGGCCGCAATTAGCTGAAAAGCTGCTGGAAACTCAGTTTGATGATTCGCGCGAGAAATCATTACTCTACCCGACTCTATAGGCTCACGTAACACTTCTAATACTTTTCTGTCATATTCCGGTAATTCATCCAAAAACAACACACCGTTATGAGCGAGTGAGATTTCACCTGGTCTTGGTGTTCTGCCTCCTCCCACTAAAGCCACTGCCGATGCAGTATGATGAGGTGCCCGAAAAGGTCTTTCTCGCCACATTGACGCATCAAAACCATTTAAAGAAAGTGATTTAATTGCCGCTACTTCTAGTGCATCATCCTCGCTTAATTTAGGCAATATGGTTGGTAATCTCATGGCCATCATGGTTTTACCTGTGCCAGGAGGACCTGCCATTAAAACACTATGCCCACCAGCCGCAGCAATTTCTAAGGCACGTTTTGCATGTTTTTGACCTGAAACATCTTTAAAATCGACTTTATCATCTGTTAATTCTTCTTGGGTCAAGACATTAGGCACCGCATAAGCGATAGGATCTTGGCCTGACAAATGCACACAAATTCTTAATAAATCACTACCCGGGAAGACTTTTAGTTTTTCGATCAGTGCGGCTTCTGAAACGTTTAGCTGGGGGATCAATAAGTTTCTGCCAGCTCTTGAAGTTTCTAAGGCAAAAGGTAATACCCCTTTTATGGCTCTTAGCTCACCACTTAAAGCTAACTCACCTGCAAATTCATATTCATGCAAAATCTCATTAGGAATTTGTTGTGAGGCTGCTAATATGCTTAATGCAATAGGCAAATCAAAGCGCCCACCTTCTTTAGGTAAGTCGGCTGGTGCCAAATTAATGGTAATACGGCAGCTCGGGAACGTTAAACCAGCATTAATAATCGCCGAACGCACACGTTCACGACTTTCTTTGACTTCTTCTTCTGGCAGCCCCACAATATTGATCTTTGGTAAACCTGGCGATAAGTGTGTTTCTACCGTCACTAATGGGGCATGTATCCCCTGACTGGCTCGACTATAAGCTATGGCAATTGACATAATGCGTTCTCCCTTCGCGGGCAGGGAATATAACTGGACTTATTCGAAATGACAACTAAATTTTCTCCCATAGATACTCGACCTTATTTAAAATGGGCAGGGGGTAAATTTCGGTTAATGCCTTTAATTAGGCATTATTTTGAGCAACATAATAACGCCATATTGGTAGAACCTTTTGTAGGCGCTGGTGCTGTGTTTCTTAACTCACCTCATTCAAAATTTATTTTGAATGATTTGAATAAAGATATTATTAATTTACATAACATTTTAAAAAAAAGTAGTACTGATTTTATTATTGAAGCCCAAAAATTATTTCAACCTAAATACAACCAAAAAAAGACTTATTTAGCACACCGGCAGCAATTCAATCAAAGTACCTGTGCCTTTGAACGAAGTATTTTGTTTTTATACTTAAACCGACATGGCTACAATGGTTTATGTCGATACAATCAATCTCTACAGTTCAATGTGCCCTTTGGCGAATACAGCAATCCCTATTTTCCTGAAAAAGAGTTACGTCATTTCGCACTAAAAGCAAAAAAAGCACAATTTTCACATTTAGATTTTAGGGATTTTTTCAATAAACTCATTCATAAAGTACAACAAGGACGCTTACCAAACCATTTAATGATTTATTGCGATCCACCTTATGTGCCCCTTAATAAAACGGCTCGTTTTACACAATATGCAGGTGAAATATTCGACGAAAATAAACAAAACGAGTTGGCTATTTTTGCTGAACGTCTCGCAGGGCTGGGTGCAACGGTGATTATCAGCAATCACGATACCGCATTTACTCGAGGATTATATCAACAAGCAGAAATAGCTTCTTTTGAGGTCAAACGAACCATCAGTTGCGATACCAAAAATCGGTTGCCTGTAAAAGAGCTGTTGGCTATTTTTGCGCCCTCACGAAGCTGTCATGCCAGCGACCTGTCCTGGGAAGCTTCCTGTCCGCCATAGCTTTAGCGACGGCGGATAGCGTAGAAGGAAGGCTGGCATAACAGTTTTGAGGCTTTTCTCTGCCTTCGCCACTGCTAGTCTGGAACTTAGAATTAAATTAGCTCTTTCTTATTTCTTGCTGCTGCTTTTTAATCACAAAATTCAATACTTCGAATAATTGTTTCTCATCGCCCGCCAAACCCGTTTGAGTATAAAATGCTTCTTTAGGGCCAACCACTACAAAAGTAGGAATGGAGACCACCTTAAAACTCACCGCTAAATTATTCGCCCATCTTGTTTTACTGTCTACTGTAAACGAATGATATGCTTTACTAAAAGCGTCTTTATCAACGCCTAATTTAGCCACAAAATCGAGTATGGTTTCGTCTCTGGTATTAGCTAACTTATCGTCTTTAACTGCTTCGAACATGGGTTCGTGTACTTTATCTAATAC
>CAYSTH010000059.1:10256-11640 GCA_964433995.1 uncultured Francisellaceae bacterium
TCGTTAAGCAAGATTAATGCAACCCAGACATATAACTGCTCACTGCTTTTATTTCTTCATCTGTCATTTTAGCACTAATGTTGCGCATGATTTCATTTGGATCATTTGCACGCTGTCCTGCTCTAAAAGCTTTAAGTTGCGTTTCGTTATATTCTGCATGTTGTCCACTCATACTAGGGAAATTAGCCAACTTATTTCCCGAGCCACTTGGGCTATGGCATCCTGCACAGGCCGGTACACCTTTACTCGTGATACCACCATGGTAAATTTTACGCCCCTTCTCTGCCAAACTTTTCTGAGCTTCACCAGGCGTTTGTTTTTGCTGGCTAAAATAGGCAGCTAAATCTTCAATATCTTGATCGGTTAAATTTGCAACTACCGCGTACATGGCAGGGTTAGAACGTTTGCCCTTGTCGCCTTTACGAATTTCTTGAATTTGCTTAATTAGGTAAGCTTCGTGTTGCCCTGCGATTTTAGGCCAGGCAGGTGCAGTACTATTGCCATCTGCATTGTGACAGGCCACACACACTCCCGATTTCTGCTTACCTGCTTCGGCGTCGCCTTTAGCGATAGCAATATTTGTTAATAAAGAAAATGATAGTAATGTAACTAAACTAGTAGTTAGTAAGGTTTTTTTGACAATATTTTGCATTTGGCTTTGCTTCCAGCGCTGCTAACTTAAAAAAAGAGTGCAAACTTATACCAACAACCATTTAAGATGGTCAACCGTCGCAACCCTTTTCAATTATTTTTGTACAGATAGTGTACAATGGAATCCAAAATTTACTAATCAAATTGATAACTGAAATAGCATGCAACTTGAACCGATCGAATTTAACAAAGTTACCTTTCTAAAAAGTGCGCCTTCTTTAGGATTTTGTCCACCCGATGTTGGCATTGAAATTGCCTTTGTCGGCCGCTCTAATGCCGGTAAATCTTCTGCGTTAAATGCTATCGTTAGCCAAAGCCAGCTTGCTAGAAAAAGTAAAACCCCTGGTCGAACACAGTTAATCAATTTTTTTGAAATAGACAGCAATCGCCGTTTAGTCGATTTACCCGGTTATGGATTTGCAGATGTGCCTGAGCGCACACGCAAACAAATTCAAGATATTTTAAATTCGTATTTATCTGAACGTGCTTGCTTATATGGCGTGGTATTAATGATGGACATTCGCCACCCTTTAACCAAGCATGATGTCACTTTGCTTGATTTTATTGCCTCCATAGAAAAACCTGTGCACATTTTATTAACCAAGTGCGATAAAATCTCTCGAAATCAAGCAAACCAAACACTGATTCAAGTAAAAGATAAATTAAGCACCAATCAAGGTAAAATTACCATTCAAACGTTCTCTGCCTTAAAAAATATTGGCATTGAACAAGC
>CAYSTH010000060.1:0-11631 GCA_964433995.1 uncultured Francisellaceae bacterium
ATATTTTTGGTAACTGTTTGTAAATTCTTCATATTGATTAAAATCAAGATTTCCTTGAATTTGAATAATAAGTTCATCTTGATCGCCTAATCTAGAATATGTGCTCATGATAATTATTCAACTCAATTCAACAATTTCATTATATTGGTTTTCGATTAAAAATCGTTTTACTTGAGGGTTAATGTTTACTAACCTAACTTTTGCATTGTGTTCACTGGCATAATGAAAAAGAGATAAAATTAATAACAAGCCTGTACTGTTAATGTGATCAGTATTGGTAAAGTCTAGCTGATATGTTTTAGGGGTTATCAAAGCATCTTTTATTTCGAATGCAGACTTAAAATCATAAAAGCAGGATTCATCAAATGTTAATGGAATAGATATATTTAACACACTATTTTTTTCATCAAATTTTGAATAAACGGACATCTCTATTACCCTCTTTATATTTAAATTTAAGTCTAGCTTAGAGGTATTTTTTATTTATATGCATATTCACGAATATTTCTTCCTGTTGTAAGGTTTGTTTTTTAGCTAAGTCTTGAGAGATTATTTTATTTTTTTCTTCTAAAATATGCTCTATCGATTTAAGATCTTTATAACACTTTATTAAATTTTCTTTTTCTTTTAAGACTTTATCTTTAATTTTGTTGATAAGGCTTTTTTGATGTGATATAACCGGGATAAATTGACTAATAAAACCATGTTGATTTTTTAATTGATGTATATTTAAACCACTTTCAGTTTGTAAGTTTAATTTTTTACAATATTCATTATAATAAACTATAATATCATCTAATTGTTTTTGAGCTTCCAAACATTCTTTTTCTAAAAGAGAAAAATTTGCTTTTGCTGTGTCATATTTTAATGTATACACATTTTTTATTTTTTCTAAAGAATAAAGATGACTTGTCATTTTAAATTTCTCTAAGCATCTGTAATGATTGATTTATATCAAAGGGCTGATTCATATCTTGTCTTAGTAATTTATTAATTTCGGGCAGTTTTAATATGGCTTCATCTAAAAGAGGATCGGTTCCGCTTACATAAGCACCGATCATGATTAATTCTTGATATTTTTGAAAGCGAGAATAAAGTTGCTTGACTTTTAGTGCAGACTGCCAATGTTCAGCTGCAGCTATATCTTGCATACACCTTGAAAGTGAACGTTCTATATCAATAGCTGGATAATGTCCGTTCTCACTTAACATTCTAGATAATACAATGTGACCATCTAGTATTGCTCGACTGGCATCAACAATGGGATCTTGATTATCATCACCTTCAGCTAAAACAGTATAGATGGCTGTTATCGCGCCTGTATTTCCTTCACTAAATCCTGCACGTTCTACAATCATTGGTATTTTTGTAAAAACCGATGGTGGATATCCTCTCGAAGCAGGTACTTCTCCTAATGATAATGCTATTTCTCTTAATGATTGCGCATAACGAGTTAATGAATCAATAACCAATAAAACATTTTTGTTTTTATCTCGAAAATATTCAGCGATTTGAGTTGCATATTGTGTTGCATTAATACGTTGAAGTGCCGGTGAATCGGCAGGAGAAACGACAACACAAGATTTTTTTAATCCAGCAGGCCCTAAGTTTTTTTCAAGAAATTCTTTTATTTCTCTACCTCTCTCACCTATTAAACCGACTACAACAATATCAGCTGAGGTAAAACGACTTATCATTCCCAATAAAACACTTTTCCCTACACCACTACCTGCCATTAAACCTATCCGTTGTCCTATTCCAATAGTAAGCAAGCTATTTATTGCTTTAACACCTACATTTAATGGCGTCTTTATAATATTTCTTGAAAGTGGATTAATATGTTCAATTCTTTCTTCTTCTAGCTGAACTTGTTTTAGTTCTCCGAATTCATCGATAGGCACACCAATGCCATTTACCACCCTGCCTAACAATCCTTCGCCTATAGGGAATCGCTTGGGAAATCCTGATGACCATACAGGACTACCTGGTAAAAGGCCTTCTACGTTTTCTCTTGGCATTAAATAAGTGACATCCTTATTAAATCCAACTACTTCAAGCTCTATTTGCCTCATATGATGAGTCTGTGCAAAGCAAATATACCCTATAGGAGCATGTAGCCCTTTAGCTTCTATCATTAGCCCTGTTAGTTTTGTTACTTCGCCATGAGATTTAATTTGATTATCTATATCAATAGAAGAGATTTTCTTATGCAGATTACTCAAGAACATTATTGAGATACCTTTTTAACTATCGTGTTAAAAATATCATCAATATTATATTCAAGTTTGGTAAAATCTGATTTCAACTTAATACTGCCTTTTGATAAAGTAGGATCCACACTAATATCTACTTCCTTATCAGTTTCATCGGTAGTGATTTTTTTTATTACTTCTAAATCATCAGGATGAACTTTAATTTTAATAGACTCATTCATGTCAGGAATTTTTCCCAACATTTCTCTTAATACTTTTTCAATTAAAGTTTTATTGACTGTTAATTCATGATCGATTACTTTTTTTGCTACCATCATTGCTATATCTGACAAAACATATTCAGCATCTTGAATTAATTCAATTTTAATTTTACTTAAATCATGAATGAGTTGCTTTGCTTGTAAAAATAATGCAGCATTTTCTTGTTCAGCTTTTTGTAAGCCTTCTTGATACCCTTTATCAAAACCATCTTGTTTTAACTGATTAGATAAAAGAATGTCTTGATAGTTTTTAGTTTGATTTGAAGCATGTTCGTCTATTTGAGGTGGCACCCAAGATTGAACTGGGACATTTGATTGCATTAGAGCATCTCCTCACCTTTTTTACCTAAATTGATCTTTCCTTCTTCTGATAACCGTTTGGCAATAATAACAATTTCTTTTTGTGCAGATTCTACTTCTTTTAATTTTACAGGACCTTTTGCTTCTAAATCGTCTTTTAATAATTCCCCGGCTCTTTTAGACATGTTTTTAAAAACCATTTCCTTGATTTCAGCATCAGCACCTTTTAAGGCAATAACGAGTTTATCTGTTGATACCTCTCTAAGAAGAGTTTGTATGCTCTTATTATCTAAAGATTTTAGATTATCAAATACAAGCATTAATTCTGCAATATTCTCTGCAATGATAGAATCAATTTCTTTAATTTTTTGTAAAATAATTTTATCTTGATTTACTGCAACATTATTTAAGATTTCAGCAGCTCTTTTAATGCCACCTAATGGCTGATCTTGTTGAATAGGTTTGTTGTTTAATTGTTGCTCAATAACTAAATTAAGCTCCTCTAATGCTTCTGGATGAATCATTTCTTGTTGTGATATTTTTATTAAAATATCTGTTTTCATTTCTTCTGTAAAAGAATCTAATATTTTCCCACTTTGTTCTGGGTCGAGATAGCTTAAAATAATGGCTTGTACTCTCGGATGTTCATTTTTAATAAAATCTGCAACAGTTTTAGGATCCATCCAACGAAACATATCTAATCCTTTAGCCTGTCCACCACCAGAAATCTTGTCAATAATGCCTTTGGCCTTACTTTCTCCTAAAGCCTTAATCAAAACTTCTTTAACTTGCTTATCATTATCTAATCCGAATGGACTTTGTTTTTTTATCAGGTCTAAAAAAGAATGTACAACTTTATTTATTTTGTTTTTATCTATATTTTTAAGCTCGGCCATTACAACACTGAGCTGCTGAACTTCTTTTGGTCCTAAATGTTTTAAAACTTCTGCAGCTTCCTTCGTTCCAATACTCATTAAAAGTATCGCTGCTTTTTCTATATCTTTAACTTCAGCATCCATCTTAATCTGTTCCTACCCAGTTTTTAACGACTTGAGCAACTTTTTTAGGATCGTCAGCAACCATTCCTTTTATGGCTTCAAATTCCCTTCCTGGTGGAATTTCATATTGCATTTGATTAATTTGTTTTGCTAATAATTGTTGATCGGCACTGATTTTAGATAGATTTTTTAATATAGGTCTAAGCACAATAAAAATGATAACCAAAATAATAATACCAGCTGCCACTTGTTTAATAATCGGATAAAACCAATCTTGTTGATATATTGGTAACGGCTTAAGATCTTCAATAGGTTCTGCTTGAGCAAACGATTGATTGATAATTTGAATTTTATCACCTCGCGCTTCGTCAAAACCAATAGCTTCTTTAGCTAAATTTGATATTTTAGTTAATTCTTCTTCTGTGTAAGGCGTTTTTGAGGGCTTGCCTTGTTTATTGAAAGTTAATTTGTCATCCACGATAACAGCTGCAGATAGTTTTATTAACTTTCCAGGAATATGTTGTGTATATGAAATTTTTCTATCTATTTCATAATTGCGAGACACTTGTTGTTGATGAGTTTGGTTTGACGCCATTTTTGTATCAGATTTCGATGCATCTTCAGTTGAAGGTTTAGAAGCTGGTTTATCTCCAGCTGCTTTGGTAGGTGATGTTGGTGGATTACTAGGAACATTAGATAACGCTCCCGGTATGCCTCCTACAGCTGCTTCAGAACCTTTATCTATACTCATGGTTTTTTCGCTTCGAATAACAGGGTTTTCTTTATTATAATTTTCAGCTGTTTCTTCTATAGAAGTATAATCAACCACAGCCGTTACCTCAGCTTTAACTCTACCCTCTCCTATTATTGGACTTAGCAACTGATAAAGCCTATCAGAATAAGTTTTTTCTATACTTCTTGTAAAATTAAGTTGATGTGCTGCTTTTGCTAAACCGTCTTCACCTTGTGAAGAAAGTAAATGACCATTTTGATCGACAACAGATACTTGCTGAGGATTAAGTCCTTGAACACTTGAGGCAACTAATTGAACAATGGCTGAAATTTGATCTGCTTGTAGTTGGTGACCTGGGTACAAGTTAACTAACACTGAAGCTGAGCTGGGTTGTTTATTTCTAATAAAACTTGAATTTTTTGATAAAGCAAGATGCACTCGAGCTGATTTAACTGCTGAAATAGCAGAAATAGTTCTTTCTAATTCTCCTTGTAAAGCACGATTGTATCGTGTTGCTTCTATAAACTGTGAAGAACCTAACCCAGAATCTTTGTCTAGTAATTCGAAACCTGTTCCAGACAAAACACTCACACCACTTTGGGCCAATTTTAACTTAGCTTCCATTTTTTTATTACTGGGCACCATGACCACACCAGAGCGATCATCTATTTTATACAAAATACCAGTTCTATCTAAAGCATCCACAATTTTACTGGTATCTTGAATCTCATTTGAACTCGAAATAGGAACAAAATCTGGAGATTTTGACCAAATAACCAAATAAAAACCTAGCGCAACACTTACAGATAAACCAACTAATAGGCCTAATTGTTTAATAATTGGTAAAGCTTGAAACCCTGAAACTGCGCTATTTTGAGCCATATTTTATACTCACTAAATTGGCATGTTTATAATATCTTGATACGCACTAACAAATTTATTTCTAATTTGTAGCGCACCTTGTAAAGACACTTCAGCCTTTTGAATTGAGACCATCACATCACTTAATTTAACATTTGGATCGCCTGCTTCAAATTGCGTTGATAAAGTGGATGCAGTATTTTGTTGTTGATTTATTTCTGCTAAACTATTTTTCAATACTTCACCAAAGCCTGAGGTTTGCTCAGCTTTTATTTGACTTGATGGATTGTTGACCATGTTTTTTTGAGCGTTCATTTCTTCTACCATTGAACGCATTTGATTTAATAATTGACTAGCATCAATTTTATTCATAGCCACCCCATTTCTTTCATTTTAGCTATTTTATAACGAAGAGTTCGCGTACTGATACCCAATTTTTTTGACACTTCTGTCCTATTCTCATTACATTCCATTAAAGTTGATTGAATGATTTCAAATTCTTTTTTATCTAACTCATCTTCTAAACGTGAATCCATTTTTACGTTATGATGATTTAATTCATTATCATCAAAAATAATATCTTCGGGTAAAATTGTTGTACCATTACAAAATATTTTTGCTCTCAAAATAACATTTTGAAGTTCACGAATGTTTCCAGGCCAGTTATGTTGTAAAATTTTCTTTTGTGCGCTTTCTGTTAAAATGATGTTTTCAGATATAAATCTTTCCGCCAAAGGAATAATTTCGTCTTTTCTTTCTCTTAAAGCGGGCAAATAAATGGGGAATACATTTAATCTATAATACAAATCTTCCCTAAATCGCCCCTCTTGTACTTCTTTTTTTAAATTTCTATTCGTTGTAGCGATGATGCGAACATCTATTTTAATTGGTTTTTTACCACCAATTCTTTCTACTTCTCTTTCTTGCAATACCCTGAGTAATTTTGCTTGTAACAATAATGGCATTTCAGTGACTTCGTCCAGCAATAAAGTGCCATTGTGTGCAAGCTCAAACTTTCCTATAGTGGTTTGATGTGCTCCTGTAAACGCACCTTTTTCATAACCAAATAATATGGATTCAAGCATATTTTCTGGTATCGCAGCACAATTAATACCTATAAACGAATTTTGTGAGCGATTAGAATGTTCATGAATATATTGCGAAAGTACTTCTTTTCCCGTACCACTTTCACCAGAAATAAGCACAGCCATGTCCTGATTGGCGACTTTCAAAGCTAAATTATATATATGCTTAATTTGATCGTTTTCTATGATCGCAAAATTTTTATTTCTTAAATTTGTGCATTCTATTTTTTTCAATGGCTCAACAAGACTTTTATTTTCGATACAGAAAATCAATTGTCCGTTTTTGTCGCCCATCGGTTCTGTATTAAATGACACAATGTGATTATTAATTTTAAATAACGAATCATGTTCAGTGGGTTGAATTGCCTCTGATAATACTTGAGTCCATTCTTGATTTATTAATGCTATCCCAAAAATATCTACCGCTATTTGATTAGCATAAAATATGATTCCTTTTGGTGTTAATCCTATTACACCGATAGGAAAAGGTAAGGTTGTATTTAAAGCATTTACGTTCATATCTTTTAGATTTTAATCTTATTAATTAGCTGATTAACTATTTGCAAGCGCTGTGCCATTTAAATATATTCGTTATAATTCAATGACTTAGGTTAAAAATAGAGATAAAATAAATTAAAATTGAAAGAAAGATGACGTGAGATGACATTACTTTGACACAATCTTATATTTTCTCATTTTTTCGACCAAAGTGGTTCGACGCATATTCAGTTTTCCCGCAGCGTGCGCTACTACGCCATTGGTCATAGCCAATGCCTGTTTAATATAAGTTAATTCTAAATTAACTAATAAATTTTTGAGATCTATTCCTTCTGCTGGTAAATCTGCGGCGTTGGGAAAATGTCCAGTAGCTATCATTTGCATGATATTGCTTTCTGCTAGTTTTGTATAATGAGAGTTTGCTATAACCACTCTATCAAAGTCCGCATGTCCAGTGTTATGATGAAAAACACCGTTTCCTTCATCACTATGTTGTTCAGTAATGGTTTGAAGATATTTTATTGGCAAATCATCTATTGCTATTTCTCTGCTTGGATGTGTAATAGAGAGCCGTTCTATTAAATTTGATAGTTCTCTAATGTTCCCAGGCCAAGAATAATTTTTAAGTAATTGAATTGTCTCTTCTGAAAAACGAATTTGACAATTCAATTTTTGAGATACACTTAAAATAAGATCAGGTAAGTCTTCAATTCTATTCTTTAAAGGTGGCATTTCAATGGGAAAAACGTGTAAACGATAGTATAAATCCTCACGAAACAAACCTTGTAAAATGGCTTTTTCTAAGTTCTTGTTTGTGGCGGCGATAATTCTAACGTTAGAATCAATAGATTTATTAGATCCAACTCGTTCAAATTTTTTTTCTTGTAAGACTCTAAGCAGTTTGATTTGCATCGCAAGTGGCATATCACCTATTTCATCTAAAAATAAGGTGCCATTTTCTGCTAATTCAAAACGTCCTATCCGTGTGGTAATCGCCCCTGTAAAAGCTCCTTTTTCATGACCAAATAATTCTGACTCCAGTAACTCAGAGGGAATAGCCCCACAATTAATAGCCACAAAGGGAGTGCTGGACTTTTTGGATAGACCGTGTATGTTTCTTGCAACTACTTCTTTTCCCGTACCCGATTCTCCTAAAATCAACACATTTACATCTGTGTCTGCAACTTGATATATTAGATTTTTAATTTTATTAATTGAATCACTTTTTCCAGAAATTTCAGGCAGAAATGTTTCTTCCTCAAAAGAACTGTTTATTTTTTTAGTGGTATTGAAGCTCATGCCTAAGCCTTTTAAAATTAATTTTGTGTTTATTTAGTAATAGTCATAAAACAGGCATGTCGTCAAATATATGGCTCATATATGCTGTAACTAAGGGGTATAAAAGGTTAAGGCTTTTTTGCTTTTTTGTAGAAGGGTTAATTCATCCAGTAGTAATTCTTTTTGTGTATTAATGATGTCAATAGCCATTTGAACTTTAGAATAAAGTAATTGGGCTTCATTCAGCTCAACTTTAGTTATAAGATCTAAAAAATATTGAGATTTTATGATTAAATCTATATCTTCTATGGTTTCAAATTCTTTATTTTGAATTGCTTGAATAATTCTTTCCATTAGTTTTTGTAGCTCATTTCCCATCTGAAATATCATCCCAAGCTGATTTCACTGTATCCATCAACCTCGAAACCTCGTCAAGTATTTTTTGATCGTTATTCAAGTTAGCTTCAATTAGCTTTCTAATACAGTAATCATACAATTCAAATAAATTTGAAGCCAGATCGCCGCCTTTTTCCTTATCTAGACTGGCTTGAAGGCCATCTATGATTGAAATGGCTTGACTGATATTTAGGCCTTTTAATTCTATTTGGCCTTGTTCCATAAATTGTTTACTTAAATTGATTTTTTCTATCGCCCCACGCAATAACATCTCTACTAACTTATGCGGACTTGCTTCATTAACTGCTGATTCAAGATTATTTTGTTGGTAATTTTTTAAAGCTTTGGAATAAGACATTTTTGCTCCATATATTATTTTCTAATACTGTTAGGTTCAACTAAACCATCTATAGTTCTTTTCAAAAAATCACCCATACTATTTAATCCAGAGACAATAGAATCCATTGTGGTAAATTGTGAAATCAATCTTTGTTCTAATTTTTGTAAACGCATTTCTAAATCAATGCGTTGCTTTTTTATGTCTATAATAGATTCATTCATACCAATAATCCGAGAATAAAGTACACCGCCTGTTTGAGTGTAAGCATTTAATACTTTGTCTAACCTTAAAGCTAAACCATCTGTTTCATTGGCAAATAAATTTCCTACGTCATCAAGATTATTGTCTAAACTATTTGATAGTTTAGAGTCATCAATTTGCAATTCTCCTGTTTTGGCATTGGTTGTAATACCAATTTGAGATAATAACTTAAACCCAATAGCAGAGTTTGTCGAAATAGCTGTATTAAATTCTTTTCGTAAACTTTCTTGAATACTACGAACTGTTGCATCACCAATTAATACACCAGCTTGTCCTTCAAAACCATTAGATTCATATCCTGATAAATCTCTTATCATGGATAAAGTTGCGTTATAATTGTTCACGAATTGTGTTATTTTTGACTGTGTAGAAGATTTATCTAAGCTCAAAGACAAGTTGTGATCAATATTTGGATCTGCCTTTATTAAATTAATCGTCACACCTTCAATGGCATCTTCAATACTATTTTCAGAAGATGTCACTGTTAAATTATCAATTTTAATCGATGCATCCGATGCTGCTTGTATCACGGTTAAATTACTACTAATTAATTGAGACAATCCTGCATTATTTGTATTATTCGAATCGCCATCTTGAATAACCGAAACAGTAAAACTATTTTCTATGCCTGTTTTTTGGGCCGAAAGTATTAATCTGGTTCCTGTATCTACGGTCACTAGACTTGCACTGATGCCTGCCTCTTTAAATGTTTCATTTATTTTATCTTTAATACCTGAAAGACTTTGATTTTGTGAATTAATATCTAAAGAATATACGGTGTTATCTATTGTAAATTCTAATGTGCCCGTTCCAACCAATGTTGAAGATGAAGCAAAATCTATTGATGAAAGTTTTTGAGCTTTTGCTAAAGTGTTCACTTGAATGTTATATGAAGAAGATTTAACATTGCTAGAGTTTACTGTCGCTGTATAAATAGAAGTATCTGCACTGCTTGCTGTTCTTTTTGTTAATTCATCTAAATTTTTTAAATTATATAAACTCTGTTTAAAATCAACTAATGTATTTTTTAAATTAGAATATCCAGTGATTTTATTTAATTTCGTTGTTTCATCTTTGTCTAGCTTTTTAACACGAGCTTCTCCCTCAGCTGCCACAAGCTTATCGATTAATGATCGGATATCAATACCCGACCCGGTACCCATGGATGAAATACTAGGCATATTAATATTACTTAGTTATTTAGATAATAAGATATATCTATATGATAGCCAAAAAAAGAAAAACAGGCACTTTTGACGGTGCCTGTTTTTATATTCAAGTAGCAGATTAACGAAGCAAAGACAATACGTTTTGAGGTAATTGATTTGCTTGAGATAACATTGCTATACCTGCTTGTTGTAGAATTTGTGATTTAGACAAGTTTGCTGTTTCAACAGCAAAGTCTGCATCTAAAATTCGTGAACGAGCAGCTTGAAGATTTTCTACGTTGTTGTTTAAGTTTGAAATCGTTGAAGAGAAACGATTTTGAATCGCACCTAAACCTGCACGTACTTCTGATATTTGTGATAAAGCTCCATCTAGTACCGAAATAGCCGAAGTTGCTCCTGCAATTGTGCTAACATCAACCTGTCCAACATCGCTCAGTGTTGATGTATTAGCAGAACCAGCGATACCTGAGAATAATGATTGTCCAGTTGCACCAGCACCATCAATAGATGAAGACACGTTAAAAGATGATGATGAACTAAAGCTTACTTGACCACCTACAACAGTGGAGTTAAACATGGTTTTAGCGCCACCATCATATATTTTAACAGCGCCACCGCTGTTTGTATCTGGATTACCTGTCACAGTTAAAGACTGCTCAGCAGGTGTTACCACACTACTACCCGTTCCAGAGATAGCATTAGCCAGAGGGTTCGCATAATTTTCAGATGCATTATGTGAGAAATTCTCAATTTTAATATCTTTACCATTTGCATGGGTAAGCACAATTTCAGAATTATCTGCACCTGAAGTAGCTGTAATACCAGTTAAGCCTGATACGTCATTAATTTTCTTAACAAGTGAACTCATGTCGCTTGTTGTCACTGTTGAGCTAACAGCTGCAGCAAGAGAGTTATCACCATATAAGTTAAAACCAACAGTACCATTAGCACTTAAAGCTGATAATTTAACAACTGTTTGAGCAGTCGCATTTACCCCTGTTGTGCCTGAAATGGCATTAACAGCTGTTGCAATACTATCTGCTGCTTGGTTAGCGGAAATAGCAATTGTACCAGCACCATTCGAACCAATAACAGACAATGTTTGAGCTGCAACACCATTGACCAAGCTTTCTGCTGTATCATTTGTGTTACCAAAACCATCTGTAATGCTACCAAGACCAACCAAGGTTGTTGTTGCTGTTGTATTTTTGATAATAGAGTCTACGTTTGAAGAAACTG
>CAYSTH010000061.1:0-11528 GCA_964433995.1 uncultured Francisellaceae bacterium
ATGGATAGTCGCTTCTGAGAGCGTGGCTTTAACTTCTCTAGGGTTTAAAATAGTCAGGGACGTGCAAGCCGGCGAAGCTATTTTTATTTCTCTCGATGGTCAGCTTTCAGCTCAACAAATTATTTCAAACCCTGTTCATGCACCTTGTTTGTTTGAATATGTGTATTTTGCTCGCCCAGATTCTATTATCGATAAAGTCTCAGTTTATAAATTAAGACTCAATATTGGTAAACGTCTAGGTCATAAAATATCAGCACAATGGCCCAACCATGAAATTGATGTGGTCATACCCATTCCTGAAACCTCTCGAAGCTCAGCTTTAGAGCTTGCCTCCGCAATGAAAGTAAAGTTTCGAGAAGGATTTGTTAAAAATCGATATATTGGTCGAACATTTATTATGCCAGGGCAACAATATAGAAAAAAATCGGTTCGTCAAAAATTAAACCCAATGGAACTCGAATTTAAGGGTAAAAATGTGTTACTCGTAGACGATTCAATTGTCAGAGGCACCACCAGCAAAGAAATTATTCAAATGGTTCGAGAAGTAGGGGCTAATAAAGTGTATTTTGCTTCTACATCACCACCTGTAAAATACCCCAATATTTATGGTATCGATATGCCAAATAAAGAAGATTTAATCGCCAATAAAGGTGGGGTAAAAGAAATAGCTGAGTTTATTGGCGCAGATGATTTAATTTATTTAGATTTAACTGATCTCAAGGCAGCCGCACAAGAAGGCAACGGGGATATTCAACATTTTGAAGCTTCCGTATTTGATGGTGAATACGTGACAGGTGACGAAGCTGAATATTTGAAGGCAGTTGCTAGTAGGCATGAGTAAATCCCCCCGTCATCTACGCTAACGCGCAGCTGACGGCCCCCTTTGGCATCAAAGGGGGCGAAGATCCCAATATTACTGATCATGAAAAACTTGAATAATTCTCAAAAAAAACAAAACTTCGCAATTTTTTTAAATTACACAAAATTTTTAATTTTGTGCGGTTTGGCCCCCTTTTAGCCCATGGGGGGCCGACTGCAGATGCAGGCGGGGGGATTTATATGCAGTTTTTTGACCAAATATCACAAGCTTTATTCGAGCCTAACCCTAGCAAAAAAGTTGAATTGGTGAATGAACTGTGGGCTAAACAATCCGATTTGCCCAAACTAATATTTGCAGCGCTTGAAGCCGAAAAAAATAATCTAACTAATCCAGCAGATTACAGTATACAAGCAGGCAGACCTGATAAACCCGAATTAATTTCTCCTAGGTCAGTACCACAACGCAAATTAGGCACGCCTCTTGGGGTAACCGCGATGGTGCATGCGCTAGCACATATAGAATTTAATGCGATAAATTTGGCATTAGATGCCTGTTATCGTTTTAGAAACATGCCAGTAGAATATTATCTAGATTGGTTTAAAGTCGCCAAAGAAGAAGCATACCATTTTAGTTTATTAGCCGATATCCTAGTCCAACGAGGACATCAGTATGGTGATTTTGTGGCTCATAATAGCTTATGGGAGTTAGCCGAAAAAACCAAACACGATGTTTTAAATCGTATGGCATTAGTACCCAGAATTATGGAAGCAAGAGGGTTAGATGTTGCACCCGCCATACGAGATAAATTAGTCATATTAGGTGAACAAGATATTGTTACTGCGATGAATATTATTATTCACGATGAAGAAGGCCATGTCGAAATCGGCAACCGGTGGTTCAATTATGTCTGCCATAGCAGAAACTGCGATCCTGAAGAAAAATTTCAAGAATTGGTTTTGCAATTTGCTGTTAAAATGATCAAAAAACCTTTTGCCACTCAAACAAGGCTAAAAGTAGGCTTTACTGAAAAAGATATGGTGTTTTTAGAAAGTTTGTAATCTTGTCACATCCCCCCGCTCGTGTTCTGGCTCACGCCAGATACTCGCGGCCCCCTATCAAAGGGAGCGAAGATCTAAATTATGCCATGATAAAAATTTATTGGTTTAAGCTGTATTTTTCTTTAACCCCCTTTGATAGGGGGTCGAGTTTTGAGCAAAGCGAAAAAATCGGGGGGATGTTGTTATTCGAATTTAGAAAAAATTTTAAAGGCTTTAGTTAAGTTTTGAAGCTCGTCGGCTTTAGCAACGAGTAGTTCACTTTATACTAAAATAATATTAAACATTTTATAAAATAATTATTCCATAAGTATCTTTACTAACAAGGATTGTTGCTATGCCAAATCAGCCAATAGAAGTCAATCTGCATGGTACTTTTTTGGACATGGGGAAGCAATATATTACTCAACTCAATCAAATAATCATAAACCAATTAGCCTTTGCACGTAAAAATATTCGTCCGGTTAGCCTTAATCCAGAAACTCAAAAATTATTTGATACAAAACTTTCTGAATTTATATTTACTGTAAAAAATGCTTATCCTGTAGAAATAATAGAATTTTTTAATGGCGTACTTCAAACAGATTTTGCTAAAACAAATGTGCTAACGTTCGAAGATTTAGCCTATTTAGACAACGCTTATATCGTATCGATGATAGCAGACAGAATAGATGAAGGGGCAACGAATAAAACAAAAGAACAATGTTCATTTATTGGATTTGGCCTTGAAAATGGCGTAGTAGGTGGGCGAAATTTTGATTTTGCCAAAAATAATCTTCAGTGTATGACTGATACTCCCATTATATTAAGAATGCAACATGGGGATCTTCAAAAATATCCTAATAAAATATTATCAATTGGGATGCCAGGGAGTATTTGCAATCCTACTATTTTTAACGATAAAAATTTATTTTTAGAAATTAATACCGCATCAGATTCTATTGGTTCCAAATTAGACGATTCGCGTTTTTCTACTCTAAGTGATTTTACGTTGCAGATGATGCAATGTGAAGATTATCAAAAATTACATGATTTTCTTATTTCGAAGCCTGTTTTTATGGGATTCAATGTGAGTATTGCAGGGCCAGAAGGCTCACAACTTCATACCATTGAAATGTCGCCTTTTAATGTTCAAAGCGAAGCAAGTCCTGAAACACCTAATTTTAAAAATCGTGCTCGGACGGCTAATTCAGAAAATACCCTTGATCCAGTCAATTGGGACTGTAACCCAAATTTATTAGTCTCAACAAATGTTTTTAGATTATCAGCTTGGACCCAGTATACAAACAAAGCAAATGAACAAGAACTAGAAATTAATTTTTCAACCGAACGATATAAAAATTTAATTAAATTAGGGAGAGAAAAGCAAGGTTTTTTGTCTAAACAACCTTTGAATGTCATTCAAAAAATCATGGAACATGGTTTTAATAATCACGATCCCATACCGGGTGCGACTAAATACATCCCCACCACTGATTTATTACGCGATGGTTCAAGCTCTACGCATTACACGGTTGCCTTTAAAACGTACAAAACAAGCCTTAATAAAACCCCTAAGTTTTCTGTTCGTTTTCAGCAGCAAATCTCACCACAATCTGAAGGTACGTGGACTAAATGGCAAAAATATAGGGTATAAGATGCTGCTTTTTTAAGCCAAAGTCTTCAAAGAAATGCTGTTTTCATCGACTTTGATGTAATTACCTGCGCTATACCAATCTCCAAGTACATAACGCTTACCATGTGCATGATGATGTAGCGCCATATTGTGCACATGGCCATGAATGATATTAGGCATTTGATAGGTTTTAAACCAATTGTCTACTGTAATGGGATCGACATCCATCACATATCGAGGTTTGTGTGTGTTTTGTTTTTTACTGCCTTTTCTTAAAAAAGCAGCAAACCTATTTCTAAACCATAATGGTAATCTAGGAAAATTGTTTTTAATCCAACGATGCTGTGCGATGCCTCTATACCAGATATATTTTTTATCCAGGGTCATAAATTGATCGCCGTGCGTTAATAAAATCGATTGATTACATAAAGTCACAAGAACAGGATCGGGTAACAAAATCACATGTGCTTTTTCACTAAATTGTTTGCCAAGCAAATAATCGCGGTTTCCTGCCATAAAATACAAAGTAATTTCTTCAGTATGGCACCGTTGAAATAAAGCAGTGACATGTTGCACGAGTGGGCTTGTAACATCATCTCCCAACCAGACATCGAATAAATCACCTAAAATAAAGACATTTCTAGGTTGTTTAGCTTGAGAAAATAAATAGTCGAAAAAAGCATTAAATCTAGCAGTAATTTCAGGACGTGCATCAGAGAGATGCACATCTGAAATAAAATAACTCACATGAGATGAGTTAACCGTTACCATAGGTGATTATTCTGTGACAGTTGCTGGTGCAATCACTTCAACCTTTTCAATCACTACGTCATTTAAAGGTACATCGCCATGTCCTTGTTGATTACCCGTTTTGACCTGGGCAATTTTATCTACAACATCCATACCTTCTTTTACAGTACCAAACACGCAATAGCCAAAACCTTGCACATTGGCTGCTTTATAATCTAAAAATAGATTGTCTGTTAGATTAATAAAGAATTGAGCGGTAGCTGAATGCGGGTCGCTGGTGCGTGCCATAGCAATGGTGCCTCTGCGATTTGTTAGGCCTGTTGCTGCTTCGTTTTCAATAGGTTCAAAAGTGTCTTTTTCACCTAGACCTTCGGTGTAACCACCACCTTGAATCATGAAACCTGCAATCACTCTGTGGAATAATGTGCCTTCATAATGGCCACTTTCTATGTATTTTAAAAAGTTTTCTACGGTTTTGGGTGTTTTTTCTGGAGTGAGCTCTAGTGTGATTTTGCCAAAATTGGTATGAATAATAACCATGTGAACCGCCTTAAGTTAAACATCTAAAAATAGTCCTGGCCAATATTATACACTGATTTAGATAAGAGGGGAGCTGTAGGAACCCTTTGATTACCCGTGATCCTGCAAATTGGTCAAAATATGATCAAATACTTGTACCAAGAAAAAAACAGCATATTTTTGCTTATACACAGCCTGTGTACATGCTCTTAACAAATCCATTCCCAGAAATTGTGGAAAAAGGGCGAGTTATGCACAAAAAAATCATGTTAATAAACTGAATAATGATGATAAAGTGCTATAAAGGGTCTTAAATAAGGATTTGGTCAAAATATGATCAAATATGGGTATTATGAAAAAATCAGGCTATTTTTGTTTATACACAGCCTGTGTACATGCTCTTAACAAATCCATTCCCAGAAATTGTGGAAAAACACCTACTTATCCACCGAAGATAAATTTTACCGTCTTTTGTTATCAATAAAGCGATTAGCTTTATATTATCTTTATCTCTAAGGTATGATGGTATCTTATTTTATCTATATATCTATTATTTATTAGTAATTTATTTAACAAAGGTTTTGATTCATGAAATCGCGTTTTAGCCCAAGCCCTACTGGATTAATGCATTTAGGTAACCTTCGCACAGCGTTGTTTAACGTTTTAGTCGCAGAGCAAGGTACTTTTTTACTTCGCATCGAAGATTCAGACAGGGAGCGTTCTAAGCAAGAATACACAGATGCATTGCTTAGAGATTTAACCTGGATGGGGTTAGATTGGCAAGATGGGCCATATTATCAATCAGAACGAAATGACATTTACGAAAAATACTATCAACAATTAATTGATAGCAATCGTGCTTATCCCTGTTTTTGTACTGAGCTTGAATTAACTTTATCACGTAAAACACAAGCTGCATCGGGTAAACCACCAAGATACAACGGTAAATGCCGAAACTTAACGCCCGAACAAGTTGCTAAAGCCCGCCAAGAAGGCTTGGCTGAAGCCCTAAGATTTAAAGTGGGTGACAACACAAAAATTGAATTTATCGATTTAGTTCAAGGCCCTAAAGTTTTTCAGGCAGATGATATTGGTGATTTTATCATTAAAAAAGGCGATGGTTTTGCATCGTTTATGTTTTGTAATGCCATCGATGATTCATTGATGAGCGTCACACATGCTTTAAGAGGCGAAGATCATCTTACCAATACCCCCAGACAATTATTGATTTTAGATGCCCTAGGCTTATCACGTCCACAGTATGGTCATATTCCCCTGATAGTTGGCCATGATGGTAAACCTTTGTCTAAACGTAATGGCAGTCAATCTATAGAAGATTTGCGTAACCAGGGTTATTTTAGTTTGGCTTTGGTGAATTATTTGGCCAGATTGGGACATCATTATGATGTAGAACAAGATAGAAAATTATTGCCACTGAAAGAATTAACGCATTATTTCCAGATTGACCATATTGGCAGAAGTCCAGCACATTATGATGAAACACAGTTGCATCATTGGCAAAAAGAAGCCATTCAACTACTGTCTGATGCAGAATTATGGGAATGGATGCGTTCTGCAGTCGAACACATCGTGCCCAAAGCACAACAAGATTTATTTGTCGAAACCATTAAGGCCAATATCGTGATGCCTAAAGATGCGTTATTTTGGGCAAATATCTTTTTTGCAGAACACGAAGCACAAGAAGAAGCAAAAAATTGGCTTATGGAAACAGATAAATCTTATTTTGAAGCGGCTCACCAGGCGATTTCTAACCATGGTGCTGATTACAAAAAAGTAATAGAAGAACTTAAAACCAAAACTAATGCTAAAGGCAAAAATTTATTTATGCCTTTAAGAGCCGTATTAACGGGTGTGTGTTTTGGACCAGAATTAGAAAAAATATTTTTACTGATGGGTAAAGAAAGATTATTGGCTAAATTAGCTGCAAATTAATATTTTATTTAAAACTGTCATGCCAGAGTCAGGTTGGAAAAAGAAGGTAATTAAAAATTTTTTAATTAGTATATCTAAGACATTAATATTTTATTTAAAACTGTCATGCCAGCGTAGGCTGGCATCCAGTACGTTAAAATAAGTTTTTTATAAGATTATATAAGCCTGGATGCCAGCCTACGCTGGCATGACGGGTTTGTTATGAATAGGATAATTTTTGTGAATCTACCAGAACTTGTAATCTACAATACTATCAATCAAAAAAAAGAAGCATTTCATCCGATCATACCGGGACAAATAAAACTCTATGTTTGTGGTATCACAACATATGATTATTGTCATATTGGTCATGCCAGAGTCAGTGTGGCATACGATGCAATTGTAAAATATTTAAAATGGGCTGGCTTTGATGTTACCTATGTGCGCAATATTACTGATATTGACGATAAAATCATTGAAAGAGCCAATCGTAACAAAGAGCCAATTGAAAATCTTACTACACGATTTATCGATTTCATGCATGAAGATTTTGATAGATTAGGTATTGCAAGGCCAACAAGCGAACCCAAAGCAACTCATCATATTCCTCATATATTAGAGATGATTCAAAAGCTTATAGACAATAAAATGGCTTATGTTGGGCACGATGGTGATGTGTATTTTTCTGTTGAACAATATCATCATTATGGCGAATTATCTCATCGCAAATTAGACTCCCTCAAGGCAGGAGAACGAGTTGAAATCGTTAAATCTAAACAAAGCCCTTATGATTTTGTCTTATGGAAAAAAGCCAAAGCAGAAGAGCCCAGTTGGGATTCACCGTGGGGCCCAGGTCGTCCAGGTTGGCATATAGAATGCTCAGCGATGTCTACACATTGTTTAGGTGACACTTTTGATATTCATGGCGGTGGATTTGATTTAATCTTCCCTCATCATGAAAATGAACGTGCACAATCAGAAGGTGCTACTGGTAAAACCTTTGTGAATTATTGGATGCATGTGGGGTTTGTGCAAGTCAATGACGAAAAAATGTCTAAATCACTTAAAAACTTTTTTACCATTCGAGATGTACTCGATGTTTATCATCCTGAAGTAGTCAGATTATTTTTATTATCTAGCCATTACAGAAGCCCGATTAATTATACTCAAGAAGGTCTAGAAAGCGCTAAAAACAGCTTAGATCGCCTATATTTGGCTTTAAACACAGTTTGGCAAGAAAATATACCAGCTTATGGTGATTTATCGGAACTAGATAAAACATTAATCCAGCCGTTTAAAGACAAATTTATGCAAGCCATGAACGATGACTTTAATACCCCATTAGCTATATCAGTATTATTTGAATTGACTAAAGAAATTAATTTAACTAAAAATAGGGTTTTTGCTTCAGGTTTAATCGAACTCGCAAAAGCGATAGGTATACTTCCTAGTACGCCTCAAGAGTATTTAAAAGCCAATAAATCAGCGCAAGTGTTGTTAGACGATGAAACAGTAGAAAAAATGATAGTCGATAGAGCGCAAGCAAGACTCACTAAAAACTTTTCAGAAGCAGATAGATTACGTAAAGAGTTAGAATCTAAAGGCGTTGTGATTGAAGATACGGCGTCAGGGACGACATGGAGAAGAGTGTAATAGATTCTCCTTTCTCTATACAGGGGCACACACCTTGTGTGCCCTGTAAAAGATACTAGACCTAAACCTTTAAACGTAATTTTCGTTTTGGTCAGGTGCCGCAATATAAGTATTATTAAATACCGGTCCCATCGGTTGAATAGGCTCTTGAGTTTCAGTATTTTCTGTTACGTTGTTAACATTATTATTATTTGGAGGTGTAATAATATCGCTAGGTAACACTTCATTCGTATTTATCACGTTCATTTTATCTAGTTTTTCTTGAACGTAACTTGGCACTTCAGCACCATGTAATTTTAGCATGTTAACAGCCCCATATTCGCCGGCTTTAAACGCCAATTCTAAAGCAGTTTTGCCATAAGCATTTTTATGATTTAAGCTCGAGCCCATTTCTAATAATGCTTCAATCGCTTGAAGCTTGCCTTGGGCAGCTGCATTTTCTAAAGGCGTGTTACCCGAAAGGCCAGCAGAAATTTTAGCGCCATTTTGCACTAAGCATTTAATCATATCTGAATCATCATTAATGACAGCCAAATCTAATACCGAAATACCTTCGTTATCGGTATGATTTACTTTAGCACCTTGTTTAACGAGTAAATTAATGAGTTCTTCCTCACCCCCCATTTGCATAGCGGCAAACAAAGGTGTGCGCCCCGTATAATCTTGCGCATTAACTTTAGCGCCTTTTTCTAATAACAATTTAGTATATTGGAGATCGCTATTTGAGGCAGCATAATGTAGTGGTGTCCAGCTATGGATATCAACGGCATTTACTTTGGCGCCATGCTCAATTAACTTATTAGTGGCATCGAAGCTATCGCTCATCACAGCATTATGAAGGGGAGTACGCTTCATGAAGTTATCGTGAATATTAATATTGGCTTCAGTATGGCTAAGCAGGTTTTGTATTGACCAAGTATCATTTGAACTGGCAGCTTTTAGTAATAGCTCATTTGCAATGTCAGTTTTGTGTAAATTTTCTGGTAATTTCGCATCATGTACCAGTAAGGTAGTGATAGCTTGAGTGTGGCCAAATTTTAAAGCAGCTTCAATGGGACTGAGACCAAACCAAGCACTTTTAGCATTGACATCTGCGCCTTTTGAAATGAGGTAATCCATGACTTTACGTTGACCAAATTGAGCCGCTGTCACAAGAGGAGTGTCATTGTAGCCAATGAGACCCGTGTCATTGGGTGAATAACCTTTGTCTTCTATTAGTTTTCTAACGGTATCTAAATCACCAATTGCTACGGCATTATTCAATTTGCTCATAAATTACTCCAGCGATACTATCACTATAAAGAAACATAACTTAATTTAAAGTGCAGTCACTGTCAAATTTTTTGCAAATATAATTTAACTAACTAATGAAAATACTAGGGCCAGGATAAAAAAGCAGAAAAAAGGGCAGGTTTTTAAGCCTGCCCTGGGTGCATTATGCACCAAAAAAGTGATGTTCTTGTTGTTCAGTCGAAGCACCTAAAGCAGGTCCTTGAGCGATTGGAAACAGAACAGGTTGTGTTGAACCAGCGGGGTTCATGATAACAGGCATCTCAATTGTGATTGGGCTAACAATATGATCGCCAGGTAAGACGGCATCGTTATCTAATGTTGACAAGGTATCTAATTTGTCTTGAATGTATTTAGGCACTTCAGCACCATACATTTTAAGCATATTCACCGCACCTAATTCACCCGCTTTAAAAGCTAATTCGATGGCAGTTTTACCTTGTGTATTTTTATGATGGAGACTCGAACCAACTTGAATAAGTGCTTCAATAGCTTGTAACTTACCTAGTTCGGCAGCATGCTCTAGTGGTGTAGTGTTATCTATGTTGGCGCCAATTTTAGCGCCATTAGTCACTAAACATTTAATCATATCTGCATCGTCATTGATAATCGCTATATCTAAAATGCTGACGCCTTCGTTATCTGTGTGATTAATTTTAGCGCCGTTTTTCACTAATAAATTAACCAATTCTTCTTCACTTGACATAGAAGCTGCGAATAAAGGTGTGCGATCATTGAGATCAACAGCATTTACTTTAGCTCCTTTTTCAATCAGCAATTTAGTAAATTGTACATCGCTGTTTGAGGCAGCATAATGAAGCGGTGTCCAGCCATTGACATCCACCACGTTTACTTTAGCGCCTGCTTCAAGTAATTTTTGAGTTGCATCAAAGCTATCATGCATGACGGCATTGTGTAACGGCGTGCGGTGCATCGCATAAGATTCATGTGTATTAATATCTGCCTCAGTATGGGTTAGCAATTGCTCTATTGACCAGGCATCATTTGTGGTTGCAGATTTTAATAAATATTGATTAGCAATATCAGTTTTATTTAATTCTTGAGGCAGAATAGCATCGTGTGTTAACAATGATGTGACTGTTTGTGTATGACCATGCTGTAGTGCAATTTCAATAGGACTGTACGTAAAGCCCCAGTATCCTTTTTGATTAACATCAGCACCTTTTGAGATAAGATAATCCATTACTTTGCGTTGACCAAATTGTGCCGCAACCGTAATAGGTGTATGGTTCCATCCGGTAAAGCCGGTGTCGTTTGGAGCGTAGCCTTTTACTTCAATTAAAGTTTTGACCTGTTGTAAATCACCTTTGGCGACAGCATTATTCAAAGTAGTCATCGAGTTACCTCATCTATTTATAAAGAAAATTAACTTATTTTAATTTGGCATATAAGTCAACTTTTTCAACAAAGTAAACCAGTTGAATAACTTTTTAGGGTCTTAAAAAGTGTGATATGGTTTTGTCCCTTCTACCGCTTGCGGGAGAAGGTGCCCGTAAGGACGGATGAGGGCTCTTAAAGATCTAAAGCTACCCTCCCACATATAAAAAAGGTAATTAACCAAACGAGACGATTTGTTGTTCTTCAAAAGACTGATTTATTGCAGTATAAATTTGCGGAGCAGTGGAATGAGCTTGTTCGAGTACCAGCTGAGAATGATGAGTGCTAGAAAGCTGATGATTATCGTTGTTAATAACATCTGATATAAAACTCCCATTATTTGTTACTAATACGTCGTGTATATTTATTGCATCAATATTTTCAGTCTGTTCAGTCAACTTTTCTGAAGAATTTGGCATAAGCATCGTGGCTATTTCAATATGGCCATATTTAAAAGCCAAATCTGCCGCAGTTTCGCCGTCATTTGTTTTGTGAT
>CAYSTH010000062.1:0-11267 GCA_964433995.1 uncultured Francisellaceae bacterium
TATTCTCGACCTACAAGACAAAATAAATGAAACCATAGAAGTTGAATTAAAAT
Organism: uncultured Francisellaceae bacterium; assembly: GCA_964433995.1. GTDB lineage: Bacteria > Pseudomonadota > Gammaproteobacteria > Berkiellales > Berkiellaceae > CADEEZ01. The sequence continues at coordinate 54 of CAYSTH010000062.1, forward strand.
GTCTTGATTTACACAGAACGATTAGTCATAACATAATAGGTATATTAAATACAAAACCAGCTGATGATCTGGTTTTTAATTTTTTAAACAATTATCAAGAAACCTTGGTCAAACTAGATGAACTTGAAAATAAATTACGAATTGCTAAAGAAAGAAAAGACAGCCTTGAACCAGAATATTTAGAAAAAATAAATGCCTTGCACGATCAAAAAAATGCGCTTTATAGAACCTTTAACTTAGCCTTAAATGAATTAGATAATCTTGTACCAGAAAGCAAAGGAATGATACAAGATTTTATTGCTGAAATAATTCAGACTAAAGAACACTTATCGAATGCCGATCCTTCTACCCACCCTCTTCCAAGCAATCTACAAGAAGCAAAGGATTATCTTGAAAAAAGCAAAATCACCATTCAAGATGAAATTGATAGTCATAAAGTACAGGCTGCAAAACTAAACGAACAATACAATTCCTTACAAAGAAAGCTAACCCATGTTAAGAATCACGATATAAGGCAAGATACTTATGAGCAATTACTTCATTTAGAACGAGAAGCTCAAAAAACTGTTAGAGAAAATTATAATTTATTCTGCAAAATGGGTTCTTGGTTGAAGAAAAATACCTTTCTAACCTATGGGGTATATAATTGGCTAATGCGCGTAACCCCTGGTAGTAATTATGAAAATGCCATGAATGCTTTAAAGCGGTCAGCCGAGTTATCCAGCTTAAAAAACCAATTTCAAACAAATTATCAGCAAGCGAATTTAGAGCATATACATGAAATTAGGCATAGACTAAAGCCTATTCAAGAAAATATTAAAAGTTTAAATCACAGCCAAAAATTAAGCGGGCAATTATTAAAGCTTTATAGGCATAATATTCGCAGCAAATTTAAATCCTTCGATAGTAAAAAAACAGATCCCTCTCATTCTAGTGATACCCCTTTTCATTCTATTCCTAAAAAGAAAAAATCTTAGTTTTACTTTTATCTTGATTTTATAACCCTTTGTCTTAAGTAGATAAGCCATCTATTGATAATATGTGGTATTACGCATAGAATCTTGGATTAACAAAGAAGCGATATTTTAAAGTTAGTTTTTTGAGTAACCTTCAAAGTTAATTATCAGCAGGACATAAAGTAAATTTTATGAGTTTTAAAGAAAACGATAATAAAAGTTCAGCAACTTACCTTCCTCTAAGTGAGCAGTGCTTAAAGCCTAAGTTTTTGGCCAATGAACAAGCGCTCACTACTTTTGTGCGACTCGTAAAAGAATCCCATGACACAAGCAAACAAAGCCCTTTTATGCTATCTGCCTATGATTCTCATAAAAAATCTTTTACCGAAATTTTTTCCGAAATGAACGGCTTAACAGACGATCAAAGAACTAAGGTCACTGAAACAGCCAAAGACCTAGAAAAGAAACAGTCTGCTCGTGCAAAAATAGGATGTCAGTTTTAATTAAATCCCCCCGCCGCTTCGCGTCGACCCCCTTTGGCATCAAAGGGGGCGAAATCGCAGGACATCTACATTTTTGTCATACCAGTATCGAATGACACTATCTTAAGAGAAGCCTAGTATCACTGATTAGCTGGCATGACAGTTTTGATTACTACATTATAAAAAAGAAGATCTCGCCCCCTTTGATACCAAAGGGGGCCGGATGCACAAAGTGCAGACGGGGGGATTTATTAAAACAACCCCGCCTCTATAATTTCTGATGATAAATCATGCTTATACAGAGTTTGCAACTCGCGTACACATGTTGGGCTAGTGATATTTATTTCTGTTAGATAATTCCCAATTATGTCTATCCCAGCAAAAACTACCCTATTTTTGAGCAAGAATTGTCCAATAGTTGTTGCGATTTCAAGCTCTCGTTTATTTAACTCAAAACCTGCCGCATTTGCGCCTTTGGCTAAATTGCCACGAAAATCTCCCGACTTAGGAATTCGAGCTAAGCCGTATTTATAAGGTTGACCATTGATAAGTAAAACACGTTTATCTCCCTTTTGAACGTCAGAGATAAATTTTTGCACCATAACATGTCTAGTTTCTAAATTTGTGATGGTTTCAATAATAACGGATTGATTAACATCATGTTTATCCACTAAAAATACGGATGTCCCTCCCATTGAATCCATGGGTTTTATCACAGCTTTTCCATGTTCTGCAATAAAAGCTTTAATTTCTTTGGCTGAAGCACTCACTAAAGTTTCAGGAATAAATTGTTTAAACATAATAGTTGACAATTTTTCATTATAATTTCTGAGTGTCGTTGGATTATTACGAACTCGAGCACCATTGACAATCGCAAATTCAAGCAGATAAGTACTATAAATATAATCTAAGTCAAATGGCGGATCTTTTCTCATCCAAACCGTTTCAAATTCATCTAAGGGAATCAAATTATCACTAGAAATAAGCTGATACCATGCTGATTCTAAATAATCGATATATTTTATTTGAATACAGTTTGCATAAACCATATTATTTTTTATCACAAGATTGGTTGGATGTGCACAATACAGATCGAATCCTTTGTTTTGTGCAGCTTCCATTAATGCAATACTTGTGTCTTTTTTGTGATTTAATGTTTGAATATGATCAATAATAAAACACATTTTTTTTGCGTTATTTTTACTCATTTGTAACATCCTTGTTCTAATCTTGCGGCAATTGACGCCAATCTAGCAATTACGCCATAAACATAATATTTGTTTTTAGGATACGATACTGACTTTTCTGGATCGGGTGTATGACAACATTCTTGAAAAGCCATTGGTTCAAAAGCCATACCAGGCGCATTCAAATTTTCATTAATCCCTTTCTTTTGATGAACTCTATAAAAACCACCAATAACATGTTGGCCAAACAAATAAATCACTGGCTCAGCGACTGATTCAGACTCTCCATACTGCTCATAAGTATAAACGCCTTCTTGAATTAAGATACGGTCAATTTGTTGATTACCTTTTCTGACAGCCATATTCTGTTTTTCTTTTCGGTTAAACGAATACACTTCTTGTACATCTAAAATGGGAATAACACCCATACCATATGTACCTGCATCGGCTTTCATAAAGATAAAAGGTTTATCTTTAATATTGTATTCGTTATATTTTTCTTGAATTTTATTTAATAATTTTTGCGTTTTATCCGCCAATTGCTCAATACTGTCTGGGTTATAAACATCAAAAGCATCAAGATGATCTTGCTCTGGCACCATACACCATGGATCAATGTCTATTAACTTTGCAAATTCTTTTGCCACAATGCCAAATTGTTCAAAATGTTTAAATTTACTACGTTGATACCAGCCTAAATCTAGAGAGGGGGTAATCACTTGCTTGATGTCTTTTAATAAATCAGGCACACCTGCTGATAAGTCATTATTTAAAATAATAATGCATGGATCAAAGTCTTTTAATTTTATCCTATCTCCTTCACGTAAAATAGGATAAAGCGTAATATGCCTACCTGACGGTAAAGCAACTTCAGTCGGCTCTTGATCTGCTTCTAATAATAAACTACCTATTTTAACTTCATATCCGGCTTGATAAATAATATCCCTTAATTTAGCCAAACTTTCATAATAAAAAACATTACGAGTATGCGATTCAGGTATCAGCAAAATGCGTCGGCACGACCCTATTTCATGTTGAATAAGAGATTGAAATGCCTGTACAGCCAGAGCATGGCTTAATTCAGATAAGTTATTGAATCCTGCTGGAAAAATATTTGTATCAACTGGCGAAATTTTATAATGACTATTTCTTAAATCAACAGAGCATGTCATAACCGGATTAAATTTTGATTGGTATTCTCTAAACCAGGTTTCTATTAAAAGATGGTTTTGTATAATTTTCGTCGAAATATCAAGAGTGCTTTTATTTAACATCGTTATCTTAGTGTCTTATATTTATTTTTCAGTTAGTCTACAAGTTTGTTGATGGGTTGTCTTTGCTAAACTACTATAAACCAAACCAGTCAAAATTTCAGTCACTTGAATAGGCTTTTACATGTACTTAGCTAAATACTTTAGTATTGTTGCCCAAACTCACATTGGGCATAGAGAGCTAAACCAAGATAGTTATGCCTACTTAGAAGAACCTGAAAGCTATTCTGTTTGTATTATGGTTGCAGATGGATTAGGGGGGCATGTTGGAGGAGAAATCGCCTCTCAAACGTTACTGTTTCATTTAAAACAACTCCTCCCCTCTTATGCTGAGTATTTTAAACAAGATCCTATTTCTGCTACCGAGTCTTTGGTTCAAGATGCTTGTCATGCTTTAAGGCAAACCATTAGAGAACAATTTGGAAATTTGGATGCGCATACTACCCTAGCACTCGCTTGGGTAGATCAGGAAAAATGGGTTAGCTGCCATGTGGGTGATTCTCGCATCTATCTTATTGAGAATAATAAAATCATCTGGCGGACCAAAGATCATACACCTGTTGAAAACATGCATCTAGAAGGTAAAATCTCAGAATCGGTTATGTATAAACACCCCATGCAAAATATTTTATTACGCACCATTAATACCCAAGTGGCTCCCGAAACCGATATTACTCTGCACCCTAAATTAGAATCAAACCAAAGTATTATCGCTTGTACCGATGGCTTTTGGGGCAATGTGAGTTATTCTGAATTAAGTCAATTAACTCAAGGTGAAGACGTAGAGCTTCATCTCTCAAAATCTATCGAATCTTTAATCAAAAATCGTCAAAATTTAGATAATTTAACGGTGATTGTTCTTAAACCTGCTTAAATGCAAAGATGCTATAAGGGGGTGTTTTTGGTGTTTTTTATACCTAAAATCCAAGAAATGATAGGTATAGCTGCCGATATAAAGGCAACATATAAACAATCTTTATAAGACAACTTAAACATTTCTGAGACAACATATCCAGAAACGAGAGAAAAGAGTATCTGCTGAAAAAGATTCATTTGAGTACTCCTCAATTAGCCTTAATTAATCATTTCATGAACAGTAGGAATTTTGCCATTATGGCTCAAATGGTCGAGATTTTTGGCTCCTGTTGTGGCAATCACTGCACCTGCGCCAATAACTGCACCTGCTGGTCCGCCCGTTGCAAATCCAATTACAATGGGAAGTAAAAATGTAAACCAACCAGAACCGCTAACGCTTTCGACTTCCTCAATATTTAACTCTTTCATTTTATTATCCTTATCCGTGAGTTAATAAAAAAAAACAGCCTGGATGTTAATTAGAAAAGAATAATCTAGTCAAACAAATCTTTTAATTTTTTGTATGTTTTTTCTGCTTGAGAAAAGGCCTCAGTCTCGATTTAACACAACAGTTTTCTGTTTGAAGGTGGTTAATTAGTGCATGTTATCTATATTCAAAATCAGCAGTGGTTCAGAACTTGATCCTACATAACTAAATGCAACCCCAGAAAAGCATCAATTGGGCATTAGCCTAGGCGTGATTTTTATGATCCCTGGGTTCATCAGAAGAAGAAAAAATGGATCTAGATGATGAGTCAAAATTGACCAAATACGGTGTTAAACCAAAAAAGTCACAGGGCCGTCGTTAATCAGTTCAATTTGCATATCTGCCCCAAATATGCCTGTTTTAATATGATTAGGGTATTTATTTTTAAAGATATCAATTATTTTATGATATAAAGACTCAGCTAAGTTTGGGGCTAGGGCTGTTGAAAACCCTGGCCTTAAGCCTTTTTGAGTTTCTGCTGCCAAGGTAAATTGTGATACCACTAAAATATCACCCTGAATGTCTTTGACACTCAAATTCATTTTATCGTTATCATCATTAAATATGCGATAATGAATAATTTTATCTATCGTAGATTCTATTGATTTTAATGCAGATTCGGAATCTGTTTTTTCTAAGCCTAACAACAATAAAATACCTTGTTGTATTTCAGCGTGAATTTTATGATTAATATGCACTTTGGCATGACGTACGCGCTGAATCAAACTTATCATATTATTATAACCTAATGATGCAAAACAAAAGCAGACCACGATTCAATAGCAATAGACACCATAATCAGAATAATAATATACCACTCTAAACGCTGCGAAATACGTTGCTGAATCATATCTAACGAGGTTTCTGCGGTGTGAGATAAAAGCTGGATTTTTTTATCTAAAATACCTTGCCTTTCAATTACTTCTAAATCTTCCATTAGATTAAGATATAACTGTTCTAATTCTGTATGTTCCCATAATAAAGCAGGTCGTTCGTTTAGTGCAATTTTGCCTGCCATTTCGTGCTGAGTAAGCAAATTGGCACCAATTAATTGCAAAATTTCTTTACTGCGCTGACCCAGTACCCCTTTTTCTTTCAAATTTCTGGCGAGCGGTTCAATATTATCAAATGCTAAAGCGACTCTTTGTTCATAATAATCGAGCACCACACTTTTAGACAAAATAGTCGCAATCAGTTCTAAATGAGGCCTAGTGACAATTTTGATATACACCACATCGTTATAGATACCCTCGGGTTTATTAGGTTTAACCGAAAGTTCTAATGCTTCATTATCTCGAACATCATGTGGCCTGGAAACATAAGGCATAATTTGTTCTAGAATAGAAGCTTCATACTGTTCTTTTAGATTAAAAAAAACAACGACACCATAATGAAAAACAGTGGCGATACCATTTTCAGGCAATAATAAGAAAATGGGGTCACTATGTGTCGTATTTCTTTTCCCTAATTGCCGTAATGAAATTCTGCTACCAATTAAAAAACCTTTGACCGTCACGCGCTCTAATGAATGCAAGTAGGACGAAATTTTTTCGGGCAAATCACTGATAATTTCAATAAAACCATTTTCGAGTGTCGTCATATTATTTTCTTTAATGCTTAATTTTTTATATATTACTTATTTTGATGTACTTGTTAATTTTTTTTGCTTAGTGCCATCCTGCACTGTTGTATCCGCTTGCACGTCATCGACATGCGCATCTATAGAAGGTAGCGCACAAGTCAGTCCTTCTACAAAACTACTGAACGTATCTGTTACATTATTTAATGATGGTGTATAAACTGCGGCAAAATTTGCGACTTGGCCATACACTTCATTCAAGACTTCTTTGGCATCTTGGAGCAAATCTATTTCTTTACTCGCATTAGAATCGGTTGATTCTTGTAATATTTGCGGAGGGCTTTGCTCCGTCGCTTGATTTTGCATTACTAGTGCTTTTATTTGATCAGGATTTTCTTTTAAATCTTTTAAAAAACCTTCTCGGGTATTTTGAGTTAAACACAAACTCAATGCAGTAGGATTATTCAACAATAGTAAAAATAAATTGGGCTGATCTAACAAAGTATCTCTTATAGATTGATATTCTGTTTTTGCAAGCATTTGATCAATATGGGCACATTCTGGCTCAAGTAATTTCTGTTGTATTGCTTGTATATTTTTTTGTTTTTCAGCCAATGATTTACTAAAAGTGTCGCCTCTATCCATGATGCATATCCTATAGTTAATAAAGTTAAATAAAACCATACTACCATTTTTTTTATATAATCAAATAAAATATTATAAGTTTTGTTGAATAAATAACTTTTTGTATGATATAACCTTCAAATGAATACAGATAATGACAATACTGATTATATAGCGCCTTTATTTACAGATATAGACTCAAAAGACTATAGTGCTTTATCTGCTTGCCTAGCTCAAACGCCTGGTTACAATCGCTCTCAAGAAGCGAATATGCTGGGTGCAGAAACAGATGCTGAAGCCATTCGAACTTTTTTACAAGATTACCGACAAACTAAGCTCACTTATCGATCTTATTTAAAAGAAATAGAACGATTGGTTTTGTGGTGTCTTTATGTGCCTAAATTAACCATTTCTAATTTAAAACGTGAGCACCTTATTCACTACCGTGAATTTTTGGCAAAACCTGAACCAGAGCGCCTTTGGTGCGGAGCAAGACAACCTAGAGTATTAAACGATGGTAGAGCAAACCCTGAATGGCGCCCCTTTGCCTCCCCTCTTGCTGCCCCTAGTATCCGAAAAGTCGTGAGCATTTTAGACAGCTTTTTTAATTATCTTGTTATGAATAACTATTTAGCTGGCAATCCTATGGCCGTAGATAAACGCCGTAAAGGGAAAAAATCAAATAGCACCGATAGATGGCTTGAACGCGATGAAATCGTCATGTTATTAAATGCCTTAGATGACAATCTAAATGAAACTAATCACTTTGAAATTGCCAGAGCCAAATATATTATTTTAACCTTATTTTATACAGGGCTTAGATTAGCTGAGTTCACCAACCATACTATGGGCAACTTTAGTTTAATAGAAAACGAGTGGTTTCTAAATGTAGTGGGAAAAGGCGAAAAACCCAGGAAAATCGTCGTAGTAGATGAATATTTAGAGGTATTAGCCAATTATAGAAAACATATAGGCATGCCTTCTGTTTTACCTGAATTTAATGAAACCACGCCATTGGTGCCTGCTCAAGATAAAAAAACAGCCATTAGCCCTTCTCGTGTGTGGCAAATTGTGAAATGGGCCGCTGAATTAGGTGCCCAAAAATTTGAAACACTTGCTGCCAATATTTTACCTGGCGAAGAACATGAAGAAGAAAAGTTAAGATACTTACACAAGGCTTCTAAGCTAAGAAAAGCTTCTCCTCACTGGTTTAGGCATTCTTACGGTACTTACTTGGTTAAATCGGGCTGTGCTATTGAAAAAGTAAAAGAATTAATGGGCCACTCTGATATTTCAACCACTACTTTATATTTGCATACCGCCAAGATTGATTTGCATACTTCAGCGAGGAGCTTGTCACTAAGTTTATAATTTATAAAACCAACATATTTTTAAGTAAAATTAAGTCATAAAAGCCGACAAACGGTTATATTTTGATTTAAGTCAGGCTGCAAATAAATTAAAATATCTGCAAAATTTAATAAACCAACCCAATATGCAGTAACAGGTGGTTAAAAGCATGACAGATCATTTACAAAACTTTATTTTTTCAAAAGATCATTTTTGTATTGTAGGGAATCATTTAAATATTAACGATATTTTTACTTTAAAAAAAGTGTCTAAATCTATCGACAAGGTCTTATCTCGAGAAACTGTTCTATCACTTTTATATACTCGTCTACAATTATTAGGAGAAACCGTACCTGCTCTTTTAGATGCTAACAACCCAAAGCCTATGGTTGATTTTAACCAGGCCCTAGATAGAATCAAAAAAAAACAACAAGCTGAATTCAGCTTTTTAGGACATAATCATTGTTATCTTACTTTTCTAAAGATGTTCAATATATACGATTTTTCTTTACAGCAATTAGAGTACAATCATCATCTTTTAAATCAATACAATGCTGAGATTATCCATCAATCTATATTAAGACAACCTGGCAAAACTTTAAATTTGGCCAATCTTACTCGATTTATCATAACTCATGAAGATGAGCATTACTTTGAAGAATTAGAACATTTATATTTTTCGCGCTTTAATTTATTAAACATTCTTCACATTAAAAACTTAAACAACCTTAAAATTTTAAAATGTGGCAGTAATAAATTAACCACTCTATGCATTCAAAATCTCCCTGAGATGGTAAAATTACACTGCCATGACAATAAATCATTAACCACGCTAGTTCTGCGTGAGCTTCCTGTTCTCAAAAAATTAGCATTTTCTTACTGCCCCTCATTACGGACACTTCATCTTGAAGGGCTTCCATCGGTAAAGTATATTTATACAGAAAGGGCATATTCTTTTGAAAAAATAACGGATTTAAATATACAAGGTGTCTCTGGGGTAATACAAAAATTACTTGCGTCAACAAAAGAAAATTTACACCTCCAAAAATGTAAAAAAGTAACCGATTATTCTCTTCCTTCAACTCTGCTTAAACCAGAGGATGCTCAAGAAGATAATATCATTTTAAATGACTTCACTAATTTAAAAATAACAGAAACCGCACAACAAAAACCACCTGTTACTTATCAACCTTTATATCAACATGTGCAAGCTGTCCCTGCGGTTAGTTATCACGCTTTGCCTCAAAATCGATTTGATTTAGATTCAAGACAAGAAATAATAGAAAAAAATCCTTCTATTGAATATCCTCCTGTGCCTGAAAAGCAATTTCTACCTCAACGTCAAATGCTTCCTCAGCGCCAAGTTTACCAATCTTCAGAAAATACACACATCGGAACAAGTATGTCTAAAAATTCACCTAGTTAGAAAATTTTGCCAAATAAATTCATGAAAAAACGAACAAAATATATAGTAGGTGCTTAATAATGAATATTAGCCTTATTTCTAATACCGTTTTAAAACAACCTAGCAAAAAATTAGTACTATCTGACATCACTCGATTCATGATATTTGATTCTGTTGAAAATTATTTTTGCGAGTTGGGTTTCTTAAAACTTGGCAGAACAACAAAATACCCCTACAAAAGAAATGGCAGCTAGTAACGCACCAAGCTAAATAGTTATGCTAAATTAAAGCACCCGCTCGTAAGCATCTACTTTTTTCTCTAGCTCTGTTAATAATAAACTCAACTCTCTATCGAAATATTTTTTAACAGGTGAGCGTTCACTTGCTAGCAAAAACCGAATGGTCCATTGTTTAATATTGTGCCTGTATTGCCCTAACATAGCAGCATAAGATTGTAGTAATAATACATAGCTCCAATCGATACTAGAAGGAACAGAGATGTCTCTTGCCAATATGATAGGAAAAGCTCTGCTGAGCTTTTGAATATTAGGAGCAGAATGCCTACCATAAGATAAAGCAAACAAAAGTAAATCTAGTCTAGAGCAATTTTTTAAACACATAAAAGCATTAAGATATCTACTCAGTTTTTGCTTATCTTGATTCGGAATACCGGGGTAATATAAATTTTTTAAATCTCGATAATAATATTCAAATGCATCAAACACTGAAAACTTATTTTTGAAGAAATTTAGGTTTTCCACTTAGCACCTATATATAAATACAGTTATTAAAATCCGCACTCTTGTTATTGTGGCCAAAAACAATTAAATTGATTATATTTTGACATGGTTGTCAAAACTAAAGTTTACATTATTATCGTCACAAAGGACCTTAACCCATGAAAAAATTTAAACTTTCTTTGATTGCTTTAGCTATCGCAGGCACATTTACTGCAAGCACAGCTTTAGCCGAAATTGAAACGACTATGGGCACCAACCCTGAAAGCGCAGCACCTCAG
>CAYSTH010000063.1:0-11159 GCA_964433995.1 uncultured Francisellaceae bacterium
AATCGCTTTGTTTTGACCTTTACTACCGATACCATCGGTATCTCCTGAGCCCAGAAAACTGGCTAAAGATTCGCCCATGCCATAAATTCTATCTTCAGATACGGTATAAGGAGCATTGTTATAATCTTGTATGCTACAGGGTGTTTTTTTATTATTGTTATTTTGATCAATTTTAAAATAATCAATGACAGCTTGCCCCTTTTTATCTTTAACGGTTTCGCCATCTAATTTTCGTTCAAATCCCTGATAAATACTTCCTTTGCCATCTGTTTTGATTCTAATACCATCATCATTATAACTGACAGCAACACTGCTCAGATTTTTTTCATCACCGGTGACTCGTCCACCTAAGTCTATACAACCGGATGACCAGGTTACAATGGTCGCTATTTTAGGTTTTTTATCATTTTTGTCATAAGTACCTTCAATGGTATCGATTTCTTGTGCTGCAAAGCCTTTGGCTTTTGCCATTTTGGTAGAAATCGTTTCAACAATCGCATCAGAATTCGCTTTAACAGGATTATTATTTCTTAAGTAATAGCCTTTCCAAGCTGCAGCACCTATACCAAAAGCAACAGCACTTAAGCCACCGGTTGCGACAATAACCAAAGGATTCATTAAAGGCTGAAGATAGGTTTTACCCATAGTCGTTTTTAATATTTTGGTTAAACTAGGACCTGTACCACCTAAAATTAATTCGCCATCTTGTTTAACCATGTAGGCTTTATCGCCTTTAGCAATTAATTTTCCGATTTCCTTATAAAATTTCATTCCAGGTTCAACACCGCAATCTTTTTTATAGTCTTCAAATAACAAACCACCGAGGCCTTCATTGACTTTGTAGGTGGTGAGGCCCTTTATGGTGCCCAATTCTCCTAAAGTGGTAAACACTTTTTTGACCTCATCCCAAGAAGGAGGATGACGTTTGGTGACATGTTTTTTATCAGACATCATGGCCGTGATTAAAGCATCTATTTGTTTTTGATCCAGGGCAAAAAGATTATCTTTGGCAGCGTCAACAAGCGCTTTAAATTGATGATCTTCAGCCATTTTTTGATTGAATCTTGCTTCAAGCGCATTGTTTTTATGTTTGCCCTTAGCTAACAAGACGAATTGTTCCGCTATAAATGCACGATATGGCTCACTGTTAACGCTGATACCTACCATACCTTCTTCAATACCAAGCGGCTTATCCATAACAAATACCATGCCACCAATAATATCGCCTGGTGCGACATCAAAAGATTTAATCGGCAGTTTTCTTAAATGAGCAGGTTTGTCATTATTGCTACTAGTATCAGCCATAATATGGTGTACCTATTCTGAAATATATTTCGGGTATTCTCAAAACAGTCGACAGGGATAAGATAAAGAAAGTTTCATAAATATAAGAGGTTGAGACAGACTAGAACCCAAATGTTTATTTTTTATGTGCTGAAAATTTATACTTTGTAAATCAAAATAGATACCAGAAAATCATGTGCATAAGCACGTATTTATTTTTTATTATTAGAGCATAGATTTTTTCATAAGTTGAATAATCATGTGGGCTTTTTTACTTATTTCTATTTGCTTGTGCTCACCAAACTTATTCCAAGTACTATAAACATAATTTAATCTATGATTGTTTTGCAGCTTATGACGATTACGAGCGATAAAATCCCAGTATAGCGCGTTAAATGGGCAGGCATTTTCACTCAATATTTCTTTAGGTTTGTAGTGACAATTTTCGCAAAAATTACTCATTTTATTAATGTAATTACCACTTGCTGCATAAGGTTTACTGCTTAAAAAACCACCATCGCCAAATAATGCCATACCAAGTGTATTAGGCATTTCAACCCATTCAAACGCGTCACTATAAACAGCAAGATACCATTCTTGCACCTGCTTAACGTCTAAACCTGCGAGCAGTGCAAAATTTCCAGTTATCATTAAACGTTGTATATGATGAGAATAAGCATGTTTTTTTGTATGAGAGACAGTTTCAGCGATGCAAAACATTCGCGTTTTTTTACCCCAATAAAAATCAGGCAAAGGGGTGTGAGCATCGAGATAGTTCATTTCAGCATATTCTGGCATTTTAAGCCAATAAATGCCACGGACATATTCTCGCCATCCGAGAATTTGTCGAATAAAGCCTTCTGCTGAATTGATGGGCACTTTTCTATTGATATAAGCTTTTTCTACAAGCTTGCAGATTTCTAGTGGTAAGAGCAAGCCTATGTTAATGTAAGAGGATAATAAAGAATGATAAAGGTAAGGTTCATCTTTGAGCATGGCATCTTGATAATCACCAAAATAAGGTAAAATATTTTCTATAAAATCATTTAGCTCTATTAATGCTTGTTCTCGTGTAATAGCATAATAAAAAGGCTCTAAATCACCAAAATGAGAATCAAATTTTTCCTCAACCATCTTTAAGACATTTTTCAAAATGGTTGATTTCTTGTGAGAGATACGGTTGAACGATTTAAATTTATTGCTAGGTACTTTGCGATTTTCTTTGTCATAGTTCCATTTGCCTCCAGCTGGTGTGCCATCTGAATTGATAAGAATCATGTGTTTTTTTCGCATTTCTCTATAGAAGTATTCCATTCTTAACAGATTTTTTCCAGAGGCCCATGTTTTAAATTCATCAATAGAGCAAAAAAAACGGTTATCTGTTCGAACCTCAATATGAATATTGAGGTAAGTTTGCAAAGAATTAATTATGGCTTTATTTCGATATTCACTAGGTTCTGTTAGAATCAGATGCTTTATATTTAGCTCCCTTATAGCTCGTTCTAATTCTCTAAACAAATTACCAGTGTTTCCTGGATCGGTTAATTTTATGTATCTAACGTTGTATCCTTTAGACTGAATTTTATCTGCAAAGTGACGCATTGCTGAAAAAATTAAAGCAATTTTTTTGGGATGATGTTTTACATATGTTGCGTCATCCAATAATTCACATAAAAATATCACATCTTTTTTATTTGTATCTTTTAGAGAAGAAATACTAGCTGATAATTGATCAGGAAAAACAAATCTAAGTGTGTTCATAATTTACTCATAATGCTTGCCATGAAAAATCCCTTTTTAGGTTATATATTTTTCTGCTTTCTGGTTCAATCAGTGAAAGTTTTACCCATCCATTTCCAAAAAGTTTTTTTAATACAGGTTGATGTAAAATAATCTTATTAACAAGTTCTTTAGGAGCAAAAACAACAGTCATAAGTCGATTGACTTCATGATAAGGTTTTTTATCATTTAGATAAACAGATTGAAGGGGTAACCCCGTCATTAAGTCACTTGCATTTCCTTGCATTATACCAATTTTTCCCGTGATATTCTGTGTTATTTTACTTCCACTGTCGTAGGCTACATTATTTAGGGTAGAAAATAAATATTGTGTATTAATCCATTGAGCAACGACCATGGGGGCTGTCAGAATAGTGGCAAGTAAACTACCATCATGATCTATAGAATGTTCATATGAATGTAAAAAACAACGACCTTGCAGATCTAGACCAGAAGTAAGATCACGAGGCCCAACAATAAAGGCAGCATTATTTGCTAACCCCCACTCAGCTCTTACTTGAGACCAATCTTTTGATCTTAACCAAGTAGCAAAAGAAGCATTTAAATGAGTTGGTTTTTTTTCAAGATTTTTTATTCTAACACTCGTGTTTATATCACGCGCCTTTTGAATATCGCTTTTAAGCTCAACGATATCATTTGTTGTGTCACAATCATCTAGAGTAAGCTCATCAGTGGTTGTATTATGAGAACCTGCTATAAAACGAGTTGTTTCTGGAATAGAAATGTCATTTTTCATGAGCTCTTTTCTTACTTGTGGATCATTTAGGATTAGAGCGAGTATTCGAGCGTTGTTTCCGCCTTGTCTGCCACCACAGGCTCCACAATCAAGTGCACTTGCATAAGCATTATTTTCAGTGGTGCTGTCATGACCACATAAAACAATGATAGGGGAAAAATGTTGAGTAAGTCCAATCATATTTAGAGTTTGATATGCGTAGGAAAACTTATCTTCGAAACTCATCGAATCTATATTAAATGTTGGTTTTCCTTTTGAAGGTTGAAATTTAATTTTTTTATGAAATGTTCTTAATAACATTAATACGGCATAAAAAATTCCAAACATTTCAACAAGTCCAAATGGTGTGGTGAAGTTATATTTCATCGATTGATATATTTTTTTAATTTTAGAAAATTTATTATAACTTTCTTCTGCTTGATGACCTTCGGATTGAGTTGAATAGCATTCTTGTATATTATGTTTTGGTGAAATCAATACAGGACAAGAGGGGTATGATTCTTTTGTTATCACATTTTCAATTTGAATAGGTATGCCGAAAAATCCTGCAAAACCAAAGGTATGATAGTTTCCGACAGATTCAATCGCTTGACGAAAAGGCTCTGAGCGTACATCAATACAAAACACAAATTGTGCCTTAGGAGATTCGGGTATATTTGTAGATTTATTTTCTACAATTTTCTTTAGCAATGCTGGATGATATTGATTTTCTGCTTTTTCTATCTTATCAATATAGGAATTTAACTTAGTTTTTGAGTGGAAATTATTTTGATACCAATCGATGAAATTATTTGCTTCTGGCCAGATTAAATAAGTGATAGCTAGTCGAACTGCAAAATAATCTATTTGTAATGTTTTTGTAGCGTAAACATTTTGCAAACCTTTCCATTCAGATTGATATTTGATATAAGAAGCCCAGCCTGGAAGTGTGGTTAATATTAGGGTAAAAAATATATTTAAATTAGCACTTTCTATAGCTAATTCTTTAATTATATTATTTATACATTCTTCTGGATTGTCAGGTAAATTATATATCCATTCAATTTTCTTTTTATTTTTATGGTGAATGGTAATGTCATGCGTGACGAGTTGTTTCCAAGCTGTATACAATCCATTTTCTTTTAATGGCATGGTAATCGTTGCTTGTCCTTCATCAAAATAAATTTGTAGCCATTTAATGGTATGCTGATTGATTTCTTTTACTTCTGAGGGAATATCTTTTTTTTCAAAAAGATCAGAGCCTATTTTTAATGCTTCTTCAATCGGTAAATCTTCAAATCCTTGAAGTGGATTGACAGCAATGAGATTTTTTAGAGGCCAGAAAGGCGCGATTTGCTTGAAGCATGTGTTGATTAATTGATTGATGTCATGAGATTTTTTAAAATGAGTGGACAATTCATTTTTGCAATGATTTATTTTTTTCATAGTATTGTTATCTATATTCATATTCATTACGGTGTGCTGTTATGGTAGATGAAAGTGGTTGGCTTGCATTTAGTGAAGAGACATATGTTTTTAAAAATATGTTTTTACCACGTTTTTCAAAGATAGTAAAATGCCTAAAAAATAACATAAATAGCCATGTGATCATTAATATCAATATAGCGATAATATGAAAAGTATTTAATGGCTGAGATTCATTTAAATTTAATGGTTCAAGTAAGTATGCTACTAATTGTACATTAAGCCCGTATAGTGCACCCAATGTAGAGCTGATGACTAATGCAATAGGTAATTTTGGAATGGGTTTCACTCTAAGAAAAGTAATTGAAAACTGAGTGATGGTAATCAGCGCAACAGTCATTAATACAAGACTGCTATCACCGGTAAACCATGATTTTTCAGTAATATATCCAAAAACAATGCTACCTATGAAGCCGCAGATAAGGGCACATATAAAGCTAAATTTATTTGGTGGGTATTTCAAATCAAATCTTTTTTCTTGAATTACGCCTCCACTGGCAAGAAATAAATAAGCTTTAAATATGCCATGCCATATTAAATGGGCAATAGCAGCAGCAAACAATCCAATACCACATTGAACAAACATGAATCCCATTTGAGCCATAGTTGAACAAGCCAGCATTCTTTTTATATCACTTTGAATGAGTTTCCATAGTGTACCCAATATCATGCTAATAAAACCAAATAAAAATATTACGTTTAACAGAGCAGGTTGTTGTAAATAAAGAGGAGAAAATCGAATCAGTAAAAAGCCACCTGCGTTAATTAATCCTGCATGCATGATTGCTGAAACAGGTGTTGGAGAATTAAGAGAATTAATGAGCCATCGATGAAATGGCCAAATAGCAGATTGCGTCATTGCACTTGTTATTATTAAAATTAAAGCAACGAAAAGAAAAGGAGAATCGTCTTGATTTTTATAAGTTATTATTTTATCTATACTGATAGTTCCACTTAGCTTATAAACTATTAAAAAAGCAATACTTAAACTGATGGTACCTAAAAAATAATTTTTTGAGGCAATGATTCCCGAATATTTAGCTGCGTTCCAACTTGATTTGTGAGTCATTAATTTTACAAGTGTTGCATTATTAAGGCACCATGTCACAAAAAAAACAATTAAATTATCAGTGGTTACCATGATTGAAATAGATAAAATAAGTAAAATGATTTCAATAAAAAAAGAAGTATATCTAAGATCGCCTTTCATATATTGATAGGCAAATCGACAAACACATAGTCCAATAAATAATACAAGCCCAATTATCAGCTGCCTGAATGGATCTTGATGAAAAAATAAGTTTAAAAAGCTATCGATCATTAAATAACCCTTTTTTTATGAAAATTCTTAAGACTTGATTTATGCTATCAAGTTTTATAGCATAAGAAAAATTAATTAATTTAATGTTTTAAATAAGAATTAATAATGAACTTTGATTTAATCGCGTTACAATGTTTTATTGCAGTAGCTGAAACAGGGAGTTTTACTCAGGCTGCCCAACGAGTACGGCGAACACAATCTGCTGTTAGCCAACAAATAAAAAAGCTAGAGGACTCACTTTCTGTAGTGCTCTTTATAAGAGGGAAATCTTTTGCTTTAACACCGGAAGGGGAAATTTTTCTTGTTTATGCTCGTCGCATGTTTTCTTTAAATTGTGAGCTGATAGATAGATTCAAAGAGCCTGATCTAAAAGGTGAAGTACGTTTTGGATTACCCGAAAATTTTGCAAGTGTATATTTATCAGATGTATTAACAGATTTTTCGCAAATGCATCCAAGAATTCTCCTAAATATTGAGTGTGATATGACATTAAATCTTTTTGAGAGATTCAAAAAAAATGAATTCGATTTGGTCTTGGTTAAAATGAATCGTCCTCAAGACTTTCCTAATGGAGTAGATATTTGGTCCGAACCTTTAAAATGGGTTGGTGACAGTAATTTAATTAATCAAACAAAGCCTCTTCCTCTAGTTTTGTCCCCAAAACCTTGCGTTTATCGTGCATCCGCGATTGATGCTTTAGAAAAGGCAAGGATTCCATGGCGGCTTGTTTTTTCTAGCCCCAGTTATACTGGGGTAGTTGCTGCAGTTAAAGCTGGCCTAGGGATCACTGCTATGCCACACACCATGATTCCCCATAAGTTAGCAATTTTAGAAGATTCAGTTTTACCAAAAATGACAGATACCCATATTTCTTTACTCAAACATAAGGCTGACAATTTGGTAATTAACTCACTTGAAAAATTTGTTTTAAAAAGATTTAAGCCTTAGTTAATTGCGTGACCCATTATAAGAATGGGGTGGAAAAAATAGAAGAAATTCATTTTCGATATTATGCTTAATCTCGTAAGTGATTAAGGATTTTTCTCATGATAGAACTCGATCCAGTTTTTTGGGCACGCATTCAGTTTGCATTTACGATAAGCTTCCATATTATTTTTCCTGCATTTACAATAGGTCTTGCAAGTTATTTGGCTGTCATTGAGTGGCGTTGGTTAAAAACGAATAACACGCTTTATCGTGATTTATACAAGTTTTGGGTTAAAATTTTTGCTGTTGCATTTGGCATGGGAGTTGTTTCCGGCGTTGTCATGTCTTATCAATTTGGCACAAATTGGTCAGTTTTTTCTGATAAAATTGCTAATGTTCTCGGTCCTTTATTAGGATTCGAAGTCCTTACAGCATTTTTCCTTGAGGCCTCTTTTTTAGGGATTATGCTTTTTGGTTGGGATAAAGTAAGTGCTAAAATGCATTTTTTTTCAACATGTACTGTTGCTATAGGTACTTTAATTTCAGCCTTTTGGATTTTGTCAGCAAATAGTTGGATGCATACCCCGCAAGGTTATGAAATTGCTATAGATGGCCGACTTATGCCAACAAATTGGTTAGAAATTATTTTTAATCCTTCTTTTCCTTTTAGATATACACATATGGTAACAGCTGCGTATTTAACTACGGCTTTTTTTGTAGGAGGAGTAGGGGCACTTTATTTACTTCAAAAGAGGTTTGTTTCTGAAGCTAAAGTGATGCTTTGCATGGCGACTTTAATGGCAGCTTTAGTTGCACCTTTGCAGATGTTTATTGGTCATGCCCATGGTGAAAACACGATGCATTATCAGCCTGCAAAAGTAGCAGCAATCGAAGGTAATTGGGATAAACCAAAAAATGCGCCACTCTATCTTTTTGGATGGCCAGATCAGAAAAATGAAAAGGTTCAATATCCTATTGCTGTTCCTGGAGGAGCAAGCTGGGTATTAACAGGAAATATTGATGGTGAAATCCCCATGCTTCAATCATTTTCTCCGGATGAACGTCCTCCAGTTGCTTGGGTGTTTTGGTCTTTTAGAATAATGGTAGGGTTGGGATTATTAATGATAATTTTAGGTGTACTATCTGCGATTCAATATTTTCGAAATAAAATATTTGAGACGAAATGGCTGCATATTTTTTGGATGGCCATGATGCCATCAGGATTTGTGGCCTTATTGGCAGGTTGGTTTGTCACAGAAATTGGCAGGCAACCTTGGACAGCATATATGTTAATTCGAACAGTACATTCTGTTTCTCCGGCCATATTAGGTCCTCAAGTTGCCTGGTCATTTTTTGCCTTTGTTATTTTGTATACTTTTATATTTGGAGCGGGAATATATTATATTTTTAAATTGATAAAAAAAGGTATTCCTATTACACAAGAAAAAGAACAATTTTATGCTCATGGCATGGAAGCCATATTAGTGGAAAAAACAAATCATCAAGGTGGGAAAAATGTTTGATTTTGCTCATATTTTAAATCTTCCTATGATTTGGGCCGCTTTAATTTCCATCGCTATATTTCTGTACGTTTTATTAGATGGCTTTGATTTAGGGATAGGTATTATATTTCCTTTTGCGCCTTCTGATAAATGTCGAGATCGCATGATGAATTCAATTGCCCCTTTTTGGGATGGGAATGAAACCTGGTTAGTATTAGGTGGAGGTGGATTATTTGCGGCATTTCCTTTGGCCTATGCTATTTTAATGCCTGCTTTTTATATGCCGATTATTATGATGCTTTTAGGTCTTATTTTACGTGGAATAGCTTTTGAGTTCCGATTTAAATCTTCTGGTCATGTCATTAAACTTTGGGATTATGTTTTTCATATTGGTTCTTTATTAGCTGCATTTTGTCAGGGATTGATTTTGGGTGGGATAGTTCAAGGTGTGCAGGTGGATGGTCGAAATTTCTCTGGTGGCCCTTTTGATTGGGCGACAAGTTTTAGCATAATGACAGGTGTGGCAATTGTTTTTGGTTATGCATTGCTTGGTGCTACTTGGCTTGTGATGAAAACGGAAGATAAAACTCAGCTTTGGGCGCGTCAAGTGGGCTCATATGTGCTCGGTTTTGTCGGACTCTTTTTATTTTTAGTGAGTATTTGCATGCCATTTATGAATGATGGTATAAAAATGCTTTGGCTAAGCTTGCCTAATTTTTTCTGGCTTCTTCCCATACCTATTACGACAGCAGGTTTATTTTTCTTGGTATGGGTAGATTTACATAAAAAAGAGAGAGAAATTCGTCCTTTTTTAATTAGTATGACTATATTTTTGATGGCATATATTGGCTTGAATTTAAGTCTTTTTCCTTGGATTATTCCTTTTAAGTATACGATTTGGGATGCCGCAGCTTCAGGGCCTGGTTTGTCATTAATGTTGGTTGGTGTGGTGCCGTTATTGCCGATAATTTTAGGTTACACCGCTTATTGTTATTATATTTTTAGAGGAAAAACCAGCCATGAAAAAATGTATTGATTGGATTGAGAATGGGGTAAAAAGTTACCCCGAAGTAAAAAGCTGGTTGTGGTTTGTTGTCTTATGGTTTTTTGGTTTATTTAGTGTTTTAGCCATCACATATCCTATTAAAATTTTAATTAAAACAATATCTTAAAAACCAAATAGCCCAAAAATCAAACCGGTGGCAAAATTTAAAGGGCCACTTAAGATCATGTTTAAGACTTTTGTCATTAATAACACTATTAAAATAATAAACCCAAAGCGTTCAATTTTATCATAAGCGTAAGAGATTCGAGGAGGCAGTAAAGAAGAGACCACTCGACTGCCATCTAATGGTGGAATGGGAATCAAATTCAGCAAGGCTAAAACCAGGTTAATAATGATGCCGATTTTACCCATAGCAATCAATGCATCACTGATGGGAAGATTAAAGACAAGCCCTATTTTAGCGACACAACCCCAAAATAATGCCATAACAATATTGGAAAGAGGGCCAGCTATGGCAACAAGTGCCATGTCTAATCTGGGATTTTTTAAATTACGTGAATTCACAGGAACAGGTTTTGCCCAACCAAACATAAAGCCGGTTGTCACAAAAAAGGCAATAGGGAGTACAATGGTGCCCAATAAATCAATATGTTTAATGGGGTTAAGTGTGAGCCTGCCCATCATTCGAGCGGTATGATCGCCTCGCATGTCGGCCACCCAGCCATGAGCCACTTCATGAAGCGTAATAGCAAATAAAATAGGTAATATTGATGCTGCTATGAGTTGAATTTGAGTCGGTTCCATAAGAGTATCGCTTATTTTGTCTATTAATAATTAATGTGATTTAAGATTTTTCATAAATTCTAACCGAATTCATGCCCCAGCTCATTAAATGCGTGCCAGTATATATTTGTTTAAATTCAGGAGAGTCAATTTTTTTACTGGTAATAATAATTCGGGTGCCTTTATTTAATTTATTAAATTTGTTGATAACTTCGTTCCAGAACTCGATAGGGTAGCAAGTAGCATTGATAAAAATAATATTAGCCGAAGACAAATCAGCTTTAATAAAGTTTTGGTTATAAAATTTAATATCGGGCAAATGTTTAATGGCGCGTA
>CAYSTH010000064.1:0-10900 GCA_964433995.1 uncultured Francisellaceae bacterium
ACAGGTAGGGGGTTATGGAACATTTAAAGTGAATATTGGGGGTGGGTTTTTAAAATTTCTCGTAACGGCAATTTATATGAGCAAACGTATGTTCATGGCGAACCTCAGGCACCTTTGGCTCCCACAGGTAAAGTGGATGGAACCGGAACAGAAATATGGTTCAAGCCAAGTGCCGAGACGTTTTCAAATATAGAATTTCATTATGAAATCTTGGCAAGAAGGCTGAGGGAATTATCTTTTTTAAACTCAGGCGTAAAGATCACTTTAAAAGATGAAAGAACTGAAAAAGAAGAGACTTTCTGTTATGAAGGGGGTATTAAAGCCTTTGTAGAATATTTAAATAAAAATAAAACCTCAGTTCATCCCAACATTTGCTATTTTTCAGGTGAGAAAAATGGTGTGGTTGTTGAGTTTGCTTTGCAATGGAACGATGGATACGCAGAAAATATCTATTGTTTTACCAATAATATTCCTCAAAGAGATGGCGGTACGCATTTATCTGGTTTCAGGGGGGCAATGACCCGAACATTTAATCAGTATTTAGAGCAAGAAGGCATATTAAAAAAAGCGAAGGTGAGCACTACTGGAGATGATGCCAGGGAGGGATTAACCTCAGTATTGTCTGTTAAGGTATCTGATCCTAAGTTTTCTTCTCAGACTAAAGATAAATTGGTTTCTTCTGAAGTGAAACCAGCTGTGGAAGCTGTTGTCGCAGAAG
This sequence comes from uncultured Francisellaceae bacterium, assembly GCA_964433995.1. Taxonomy (GTDB): domain Bacteria; phylum Pseudomonadota; class Gammaproteobacteria; order Berkiellales; family Berkiellaceae; genus CADEEZ01. The sequence goes on from CAYSTH010000064.1 coordinate 719, forward strand.
CTTTTGAAGCATTTCTATTAGAAAATCCACAAGAAGCTAAAGCAATTGCGAATAAAATTGTTGAAGCGGCTAGGGCAAGGGAAGCGGCTAGAAGAGCCCGTGAAATGACTCGTCGTAAAGGCGCGTTAGACATTGCTGGCTTACCCGGTAAATTAGCAGATTGCCAAGAAAAAGATCCAGCTTTATCCGAATTGTATCTAGTCGAGGGTGATTCTGCGGGTGGTTCTGCTAAACAAGGCAGAGACAGAAAGACTCAAGCTATTTTGCCTTTGAAAGGTAAAATCTTAAACGTAGAAAAAGCGCGTTTCGATAGAATGCTGTCTTCTCAAGAAGTAGGCACATTAATCACGGCATTAGGTTGTGGTATTGGTCGAGAAGAATTCAATATTGATAAGTTACGTTATCACCGCATTATTATTATGACGGATGCTGACGTAGACGGTTCACACATTCGGACCCTGCTTTTAACATTTTTCTATAGACAAATGAAAGAGATTATTGAAAGGGGGTTTGTCTACATTGCACAGCCACCTTTATATCGTGTGAAAAAAGGTAAGCAAGAGCAATATGTAAAAGATGATGAAGACTTACAACGCTATTTAACTCAAATTGCTTTAGAAGATGCTTCATTGTTTAGTAATCCGCATTCTCCTGGTATCAGGGGCGTGCCATTAGAACAAATTGTGATGCGATACCAATCGATTTTAACCAGAATTAAACGCTTAACCAGTAAATATCCTGAAATCGTTTTAGAAGCATTGCTAGATTGCTCTGTTTTAGATAAAACAAAAATTACTGAGCCTAACTATATAGAGTCGTGGATTAATGAACTAAAAGAATGCATCAGTCATCGTCAAACGACACATGCGGTACTACAAGAAATTGAATTAGCACCTCATTATGATGCAACTCGTGCGCATTTTAGTTTAGATATTAAATTAATCCGTCATGGTGTGGCTCAAAAATCGATAATGGGAATGGAATTCTTTAGTTCTAAAGATTATGCAGCTATCACGGAAACAGGAAAAGAAATTAGAGAGTTAGTCGAATCAGGTGCATATGTACAACGTGGTGAGAAAAAACAGACCATTAAATATTTCAGACAAGCTTGGGAATGGTTAATAGAAGAAGCCAAGCGTGGTCAGCAAATTCAGCGCTATAAAGGTCTGGGTGAAATGAACCCCGAACAATTATGGACAACCACGATGGATCCGACTGTGCGTCGTTTATTACAAGTGAGGGTAGAAGATGCGGTGGCAGCCGATCAAATCTTTACTTGTTTGATGGGCGATAATGTAGAACCGCGTCGCGATTTTATTGAATCGAATGCCTTAAATGCGGTGAATATAGACGTGTAGTGGTTTTATTTGTTGGATTGGTTATTTCTAAAAAGGGCATATATTTATGCCCTTTTTTTTATTTATTTTTAGGGAAAAAAATATGTATGCATTATTGAAATTATTTTTTAGAATTTTTCCGCAACTTTGGCATTGGATAACCATGATTTTTTTTATAGTATTAGGCAAAGATTTGCTTAAACAAGAAAAATTAGCCTATATGGATAAGCTGAATTCGGATTTGACTGAAAGAGTATACCTGAAACAAAAACGCCGTTTATTTTGGGGAAGAATATTATTTTGGACAGGTATTTTTTTTCTAATTTTATTTTCTATTTATGAATTTTTTTTATTTTAGATAAATTTTTCAGATATTTTGAGATAAGCTAATTTAAAAAGATATTTCTTTGCAGCGGAAGCTGCAACATTCAATGGCCTCATGTGTAGTCAGTAAGCGCTTGCGCGAACTGACGGAACGTGGGGTAAAAAAGCTCTCCAATTTTTATTTAGCTGCAGTAGCTGCTTAACAATTTTTTCACAGCCCTAATATTTTATAGGCTTCATTTTTAGAACGAACTTGTTCTGCCAAAGCGAGATCGTGTCTTGATAGTATTTTAAACCCAATTGCTTGTTCTAATAATAAGCGATTTTCATCAGAACTCTTTTTAGCCTTATGTTGAAAGTCTTGCACACCATTCGAGAGATTCGATTTAAAGATCCCTGCGGCACTGACAGCCAAAAAATCTTCATAAGTTTGGGGTTCAAGTGTCACATATTGGTTTTTAACCAAAAAAGCTAAATCAGTATTTTCAGGTTTATTTTTTAACTTGTGATTAGGGTTAACAGCAACAGTGTAATAAGCCAAGTTTTGCTCAAACATTTGTTCGTTGGTTTTAGGGAAAGCACTTTCAAATTTATTTTCTGCCTTTAATGTTTGATATAAATTTTCGCCTGTTTGCGTTAAAGCGACGTGTCGAGATTCTATTTCACCAAATCTTGCTTTGTGTTCAATATAAACTAATTTATGCGTTTTAAGCGATTCATTAATTAAAGTTAAATAGTCACTTACTGATTGACCTTTTGTCATGCGAATAATCGGCGCAGTATGTTTTAATTTTTTGTATTGAATTTTATTATCATAAAACAAATTTAATATATCTGAATTAGAGGTCACGATAATTAATTCGCCAGGTGCTTTTCTCGAAGTTTGATTAAGTTGAATGTTTGATGCATTTTGTCTAATAGGGGGGGCCTTCTATTCCGCCATCTTTCATGGGCACACCAGCTTCGATTAATCTTTGTTGTGCATCTAAAATATCAAAAGCACGAGGTGTTAAATGATTTAAGTTGATGCCGACACAAATGTTGTCAGCATAAACGTCATTTTTTTCTCTAAGTGATTTATAAAGCGGAAAATAAATAGGTTTTGATGTTTCTAATTTGAAAACCTGAACTAGTTCTTTGATAAAAATAGAAGTTTCGGCAGAATTTAATTCTCTTGTTTCAGCGGTATCTAACAAGGCTAATAATTTTTTCGAAAATTTTGGGTTGTTTTTTCTTTCAGACAAGATTTTTTCTACATCTAGTTTAACTTCTTCAGGGATATAATCGGGATGCAGCATAGAAGTGAACATTCTAAAAGCAGATTGCTCTATAGAGGCATCAATCGGTCTAAAGGCGGTTGCAATCATCGGAATACCTGAAGAAGTTAAATCATAAAACTCTACAGGATGCATGCCCATCACTTTAAATATTCTGGCAAATAAACGCATCTCTTCAGGCGTACTCACTCTAATGGCGCCATGTTTTTCTTCGAGCACTCTCTCACTGTTATAAGCTTTTAAATGTTCATTTTTTTCTAGAAAAGCAATATTTGAGGCTTTGACGATTTCTGTAAATTGTTTATATTCGGGGATTTCTTTTGAATACATGTTTGATAATTCATGAGCAAGCATTTTTCTAAAAGTGGCTTGTTCGATGCCAAAGGCTTGTTGAAAAAATATGATTAAGGTAAAAAAAGAGAGAGTAGGGTACTTTTACTTTTCATGTGTTTAATTAAATCCCTTTATTGTTATAGTTAGAAACTCCATAATTTAGAACATTATATATAGGTTATCAACTCAGATTTTTTCCGCTAGATATCTATAGAGGAGTATTCTGAACAAAGCACTCAAAACGCTTGAGTTTTCAGGCTATCTTATTGATTAAATTCATTTTTAAGCACAGAAAAAATATCACCGTCTTTATTAGTAAATTTTAAAACCATCTCACCGTTTTGATTTTTTTCAAATTCAATTAAAGGGAATCTGTCATGGGTAAAAAATTGATTTTGAGAAATGGGATAAAGCGGAATATCTGCTCTATATATTGTTAAATATAATTGATTATTTTTTATTGAAATACTCGCCTTGCCATCGACTTCAGATAGTAAACTACTGGGATAAATACCGATAAAATCATGCCATAATTCTGTGCTGGCAGTTTTATTAGGCTCAAATAAAGGAGTGAGTTCAAAATCGGAGTTTAAAGTTTTGTTGCCCAATATCAATTGGCTCTGGAATGAAGTCAAATGCCATGAGTAGAAAAACCTTAAATTAACTAACATAATAAATGATTTATGTTTCAGAAAGGATTCCATAGTTAACTTTCTTTCAAACCAAGGAAAGTAACTACACATTAGGTAAAATCCCCCCAAGCTTACATAAAAAACTGACAAGCGGTCATATGAGCTTATTTATGACACAACTTTAAGTTGGTACAATAACACAACTTGATTGCATTAGATTTTATTTCGTAGTGAGATGTAAAATGACAGATTTTTCGAATATTTACAATTGTAATGATCTTATTACTTTAATGGCGAGATATTTAAGTCCAAAAGATTTAAATGCGCTTCGATTGGTGAGTAATACACTTAAAAATAAAGTCTCTGCAGCAACCGTTTTGCAGCCTTTATATAATAAGTTGTATGCCATTGATAACACCCTTCCTGCGAGAATAGATACAAGCAACCCATTTGCAAGCTTTAAACGTGCTTTTGAAATCATTTGTGTGCGTCAAAACAAAGAAATTGCCTATTTTAAAAATCAACAAATCAATTTCCCATATCTCTCTCTCGATTCTATAGAAGCATTGCAAAAAACAAATGCTTTATTAAATCAGATTAATATAGATAAAATTAATCAAGTGATTTGTAATAGACAGCAAGGTAACGCATTGCAAGAAAACGTCTTAAATTTATTCAGAGTAGGTATCACGCGTTTTATTATAACGGAAGAAATGAAAGGATATTTTGCGTGCGTCAAAAAAATATTTTGTGATGAAAATCTATTAAGTGTTTTAAATTTAGAAGATTGTCTTAAGCTTGAAGAAGTATATTGCAATCGTAATGAAATAAAAAGTTTGGTATTAAATAAAAAGGCACCTATTAGATGGATAGAATGTAGTCATAACCTCTTGGAGGTTGTAAATTTTAAAGAGTTTATTCTTCTTGAAAATTTAGAATGTAGTTTTAATAATTGTCATGTATTAGATTTAGAGGGTTGTGGAAAAATTAAAAGTGTCTATTGTCGTCAGCCTGATGAATATTTAGAAGTTTTAAATCTTAAGGATTGTCTAGCGCTTGATTATTTAGCGATTGGAAATGGCAATATTGGCAATTTATCATCTTTAAAAGAATTGGATCTCAAAGGAACACATCAAGTCATTCAACATAGATTTGCAAACAACCTAGAAGTTTTTCTTTTTAATCAATTACCTAGCGCAGCTTATTTTGAACGAGAAGATATTATTCAGCGTTTAGGTGAAAGATACAATATAAGTAATTGTTTAAAATATGGTTGTATTTACGATGCAAGTTTAATTGCAAGTTCAAAATTTGAATGGGTAAAAATAGAGACATTCTTTCCCTCTAGATTTTTGACAAAACAATCATCTGCTGTAACGGAAGAATTGGATTCTGATGATAGTTTAAAAAATAAAAATAAAAAATTGGCCTAACTATTGTTAGGCCTTTGTTATTATTTTATTAAAGCTTGTTTTTCTAATTTTTGAGTAGTTGTTTCAATCCACGCTTTCACATGATCTGTGAGTTCTACGCCAGTGATATCTTTTTTGATTTCACTGGGTCTAAACGCTTTACCAATCTCGATAGTAATGGTGCCAGGATATTTTAAAAAACTATTTCTGGGCCAAAAAACACCTGCATTTAAAGCGACAGGCACAACCCAAGAGTTGGCTTCAATGGCCATTTCAGAGCCAGAGCGAGTAAAGCGACCAGTTGAACCTACTTTTACGCGCGTGCCTTCAGGAAAAATCACTACCCAAAAGCCATCTTTAATTTTTTTAATGCCATCTGCAATCAGTTTGGGTTTGCAGGCTTTGTTTTTTCTATCAATAGCAATAGGGTGTAATAAAGCGAGCCCCCAACCAAAAAAAGGTACCCATTGTAATTCGCGCTTAATCACCCATGTTTGGATAGGAAAAATTTTTTGTAAATACATGGTTTCAAAGGCAGATTGATGTTTACATAATACAATGCCAGGTTCTTTAGGAATATTTTCAGCACCGATCACTTTGCAATCTATTTTGCAAATGTGTTTTAAGAAAAACAGCATGGTCATCGTCCAGCGTGTGACGAAATAATATCGCCATCTTAAAGGGACTATTGCTAACAAACATCCCAACAAGCAAAAAAAAGACAGTCACTGGAATTTGAATGAGCATATAAAGAGCAGAACGAAGATATACCATCATATTATTGTCCTAAAGATTCTGACAAAGACCATAAATTATCAAATATGGGCGTTTGTTTAAATTGGGTTAAGGCTGGATCGGATTTAATTTTTTCAAGTGTTTTTAAACCATTGCCGGTTTTAACCAAAATGGGTAAACAACCCACGCGTTGGCTAGCTTGTAAATCACGTAAAGAATCGCCAATGGAATAAGTTTGTTTAAAATCTATATTAGGATATTTAGCTTTAATTGCGTCATACATACCCGTTTCTGGTTTGCGGCAAATACAATTGTCATCGGGTCCATGTGGACAGAAAAAAATATCTAAAATATCGCCACCTACTTCTCGAACAAGCGCTAACATTTTTTGATGAATATTTTCTAATGTTTCAAGAGAATAATAATTTCTGGCAATACCAGATTGGTTGGTGACCACAATCACTTGATAGCCCAACTGATTGAATTTCGCTATCGCTTTTAGACTGCCCGTGATAGGAATCCATTCATTAGGTGTTTTGATATAGGCGGGGGAATCTAAATTAATTACCCCATCTCTATCTAAAATAATATATTTAGTGCTACTCATTTTTTAGCTCAAGAGTCCAATATCGGCAATTTTAACGAATAAATTTCGAAGGCTGAGCAAAAGATGAATACGGTTTTTTCTGATGGCTTCATCTTCTACATTTACCATCACCGTTTCAAAAAAAGCATCCACTTCAGGCTTGATGGTGGCTAAGTGTTTTAGTGCCGCATCATATTCTCTTGATTCAATTAACGGTGTTGTTAAAGGTAATAAAACATTTATTTTTTCAAATAGAATGATTTCTGCTGGCACGGTGAGTAAATCGGTCGATACCGAAAGCGATTTGCCTGTTTTAGCATGTGCACCGCTTTTCACTAAAATGTTGTTTACCCGTTTAAATGCTTGAGCTAAAGTTTCGGCTTCTGGCAGGTCAATAAAAGCAGAAACCGCTTTTAATCTTAAGTAAAAATCATAGGGTTTAGTAGGAGTATTGGCTAATACAGCATCAAAAATAGCATTGGTAAAGCCATTATCTAAACAATAAACCCTAAACCGCTCAAATATAAATGGGATGAGTTTGGTATGTGGCTGTTCAAATAAAACATTACCATAATTTTCAATGGCAATATCAATCAGATCGGTTAAATCAAGGTCAAGTTTGCATTCTACCAGTATACGAATCACCCCAAGAGCTGCTCTTCTGAGTGCGTAGGGATCTTTGTCACTAGAAGGCACAAGCCCAATGCCAAAGGTTCCTACGAGCGTGTCGATTCTATCTGCCAGCGCCACTGCTAAACTGATAGCATCAGTAGGGAGTATGTCTTTAGAAAATCTAGGATAATAATGATACTCAATGGCACGAGCAATATCAGGAGATTCTTTGTCATTTAGAGCATAATAATGCCCCATAATGCCTTGGAGTTCAGGAAATTCTCCTACCATATAAGTAAATAAATCGGTTTTGCATAAAAAGCCTGCACGTTCGCACTCAGTCGGTGACGCACCTAAGCGTTCACCAATATATTTAGCCAGTTTTGCCAATCGTTGGCTTTTATCGTGCAGGGTGCCCAATTTTTTTTGAAAAATCATTTGTCTGAGTAGATCTAATCTTGAATCAAGAGAGGTTAATTTATCTTGCTCATAGAAAAATTTAGCATCAGTTAATCTTGCATTCATCACTCTTTCGTTTCCGTGAATGATGTTTTTAGGGTCGGTAACCTCTAAATTGCTAATTAATATAAAACAGGGTAATAAATTGTGATTAGTTGGATTTTTAACAGCAAAACAGCGTTGATGTTTTTGCATGGCTGAAATAAGTGCTTCTTTAGGAATAGCCAAAAAACTATCGGAGAATTTGGCAACATAAGCGGTTGGCCACTCGGTTAATCCACAGACTTCATCGAGTAGATTATCATCTAAAACAGCCTCGCCTTTCATTTGATTAGCCAGCGCGATAATTTGTTGTTTAATTTTTGCTTTTCTGGTGTCAAAATCAGCCACAACAAATTGTTCGTTAAGCCCTTTTTCATAATCATTGGCATAAGCAATAGAAAAGGGGTTTTTGCCTAGCACGCGATGTCCATAAGATAATCGGTCGCTCTTTAAACCAAATGCTTCAAGCGGTATAGTGTTTGAGCCATGTAACAATACTATCCAATGCACTGGTCGTACGAAACTTTCGGTTTTATCTGCCCACCGCATGGTTTTGTTGGCAGGAAGGTTGGGTAAAACCGACTTGATGATGGTCGAAATAATATGAGCAGTTGGCTTACCTTTTTCATGCATCTGATACATAAACCAAGCGCCTTTGTCGGTGTCTATGGTTTTGAGTGCATCGATAGTCACACCCATTGATTTGGCAAAACCAAGCAAAGCTTGGGTTGGTTGTTTTTGCGCATCAAAAGCAGCTTGTACTGGAGGGCCTTTTTTTTCTATGATCCTGTCAGGCTGTATGGTCGGCACATCCTGAAACAACACGGCTAAACGCCTTGGCGAAACAAAACTTTTAAAAGTGCTAAATGGCACATTCTCTGCCAAAAATTTTTCTGCTAATTGTGCACAAAATGCATCTCTTAGTTTGATCATTTCTAAAGGGGGCAGTTCTTCGGTACCAATTTCAATTAATAAAGGTTCTAAAGCAGACATACTGTTCTCGCTGTATTAGGATTTGAGTAACGGAAAGCCGAGTGCTTTACGTTTTTCGTAAAAACATTCTGCCACCGATTTTGCTAAAGTGCGCACTCTTAAGATATATCGCTGTCTTTCTGTCACCGCGATGGCTTTTCGAGCATCTAATAAATTAAAAGTATGCGAGGCTTTTAAAACCATTTCATAAGCGGGTAAAGGTAATTGACGCTCAATAAGATGCTGACAGCTTTTTTCGTAATCTTCAAAATGCCTAAATAACATGGGCACATCTGCCAATTCGAAATTATAGGTAGACATTTCCACTTCGTTTTGGTGGTAAATATCACCAAAAGTGACAGGGCCATTTGGGCTATTTGCCCAGACTAAATCATACATCGATTCTTTATTTTGGATGTACATACATAGTCTTTCTAAACCAAATGCTAATTCTCCGGTGACTGGTTCACAAGGCAATCCACCCACTTGTTGAAAATATGTAAACTGAATAACTTCCATGCCATTAAGCCAAACTTCCCAGCCCAAACCCCATGCACCTAAAGTGGGGGATTCCCAATTATCTTCCACAAAGCGAATATCATTTTCGCTGGGCAATATGCCAATAGCAGCAAGCGCTTGAAGGCATAAATCTTGTAAATTCTCGGGTGAAGGTTTTAGGATCACCTGATATTGGTGAAACATTTGCGCACGATTCGGATTATCGCCATATCTGCCGTCACTTGGACGCCTAGAAGGTTGCACATGCGCAACATTCCAGGGTTCTGGGCCAATCGCCCTCAAAAAGGTAGAAGGATGAAAAGTGCCAGCTCCTACTTCCATATCGAGTGGCTGTAGTATCACGCAGCCTTGTTTAGCCCAAAAAGCATGGAGGGCCTCCACCATTTCATGATAGGTTAGACTCATAGCATTCAATATCTCTTGGTATAAAAACGCCCAGTATAACCCTAGCGTTTCAGGCTTACTAGGCCATGCCCGCTTGAAATGGGCTCATTTGAGGCGGCTCGAATGGGAATATTTGCCTGTTTGGTGGAGGTGTACTGATAGAGATGAGTCGGTTTAGCCTTTTGAAGCTGCGATATCCTGCTGGAACAAAGGTCGTTTTGGGGAGGGATTTTTTCATAGAAACACTTTAGTTCAGCATGAAGTTTTTTCTTGTTTAATAGTTGATTATGATAAAAAATCGTTTTGTTGAGCGCCAATTCAAAGGCTTCTTCGTTGTTTTCCTTAAACATCGATTCAAGGGTAATTTGATCATATCCCGACATAAATGAAAAATAGTTTTTCATTTGGGATAGTTCAATGGGGGCGATGAATTCTAATAAAGAATGTCCTCCGGTATGTGCTGTTAAAATAGCGACCATAATAGAGAGATAATGTTGTAACATGTCTTTATTATTTAAACATAAGTTTTTTTCTACATGTAATTTAAGCATGATTCTG
>CAYSTH010000065.1:0-10855 GCA_964433995.1 uncultured Francisellaceae bacterium
GAAATGAAAAGTCGGGCAGAGAAAGAGATAGAGAGTCTTGAAGGTTTTTTAATAGGGATTGGTGAAATGAAGGAAACAGATTCATCATGCTCTAGTTCGTCTTCTTCCTTTTTTTATCACCGTCAAGGAGAGATAGACCAAAAAGTAGAGGAAGAAATTTTTTGTCCGCAAGAAACAGAACAAAAAGCAGCCGAGGGGGCAGGTTGTCAGATCCAATAGTACCGTGCGCGGACGCTCCTCGAGTGCAATTTGATTATGGTGCCTTTAGTGGAAGCTGAATATATATTGGATACAATGGAGGCTATTATTTATGAAGGGTGACCATCCAAGCATTTCTGCCTCGACGTCTATCCCCAACATAAATGGGTTGATATACCAAAAAATTCTTGGTGATGGTCATTGTTTATATAATGCGGTCGCGCTTTATCTAGGTCAAACTGCACCTTATTTAAGAAGGATTGTAGCAGCACATATTGAGGCAAACATAGAAGAATTCAGGGAATTTATCGTTTTACCAACGGGTAAAACAATGGAAAACTATGTATCAGATATTAGGGAAGGGCGCGAATGGGCTGATAATATCGATATAGAAGTACTCATGAGATTAACAAATAGGCCTATTGTTGTTATAGGGCCTGATGGAAAGATTCGAGATAGAGGCGTATTAGAACGCTTTAGCGGCGCTCCAATCTTTGTTTATTACAATGGTCATACACATTATGATGCATTTTTACAAGATTCAAATTTCGGACCAGAGTCAGTACAAAAAATAATAAGTGAATTGACACTGTTTGACGAATTTCCTGAATTTATACCCCAGCACGCTGCCTCAAGTTCCTCTACCGTCTTACATCAGCACTCGTTTTTTTTTCCGCGTGAACTTACTCAAGAGCATCAATCTAGGTTGACGTTAGTACGTGATGATCGATGTTCAATTACGCTAGAACCTTTAAGAGAGACACCTGAGGCAGAACTTTTTCAGCATATAGCTTGCGGCAATCAATGGTTGCGAGAGGGGCTTGAGAGTTGGATACGTGATAATGATACATGCCCAGTTTGTCATGGTGATCAAATTTGTGAGTTAGTCTTAATAAGAAATTTAACCCCCGATTGTACACTTAACTCATTATTACCCGGACAAGAAATATTCGCTTATGTTCTCACACCAGATACATTTTATTATGCATCTGCAATTGATGTTCCAATTGTACAGCAGCAGATAATTACACAAGATCCTGAACGGATTAATCTTATAATAGATATTTTGGAAGGAGCAACAGAGCAACTCACAGAAGAAATTCACTCCGAACGGGAAGAGCGGCATCTTCTTTTATCTGACAATATGTTGAGAGATATTAGGGAAATTATTGGTCATCGTCATATAAGAAGCTCTATTCATGAGCAGGCTCAAATTATGGGTTTAATCCCAGCAGAACGTCAATTTAATAGTTATGATTATATGAAATGGCTAAAGCTAGCCATTAAAAACAATAACGGTCGTTCCTCATTGCTAGTGTTAGACCAGATGCTACAAATGGAACCTTTTAGAGTTCAAGCAGGTATGTGCGATAAATATGGATACTCTCCATTGCATTATGCTGTAGAAATGGATGAACTCAACGCGCTACTTGTTTTGTTAGATGCAGGTGTTAATTTAAATGTATCTTCTGTAACCTACGGTTCTCCATTACATTATGCAGTAACATTAGGGAAGCCCGAAATGGTACGCCTTTTATTGCATTATGGAGCTTTACAAACTCATGGTGACTATTTTGATGGACTGCCACAAAATTACACTGTACGCTATTTTGAGGAGAACACAAGAAAACATGAATACTGTCAAATTATTGATAGCATTCTTTTCAAGATAGAGAATACTAATTATTTTTTTTATTCAGACGAAAGCATAGCAACTCTTATTCAAATAGAAAGACATCCTCGAATGCGTCATGCATGTGATCAACGTATATGTCAATTTCTTACGGATGAAATGCAAAAATACGCTCGCCAAAATAGTATCAGATGGACAGATTATCGAAGACATGATCATGGTATTTGTTTAGCTGATTTATTTCATCATTGGCGCGATGTATGCGAGCATCCTCTGGTTAGAGCAATACGGGATAATGATGCTGAAAAAAAATTATCAAATTTCATTAGAGAACGAATGTTATTTTATCAAGAAAGAATGAGAATTTATCAAGAGATAATAACTATTTTTGAAACCCAACCACAAGAATTAGAAAATATAATATTAGATTCTAACCAAGTGCGGGAGTATCTTTCTATACAACAATGGCCAACTGGATGGACAGCACTGCATGCTGCCTGCATCCATGGCGATTTAAAAAAAATCGACGATATTTTAGCACTTGGCTTATCGCCCAATATTCTTGATCGTTGTGGCAATGCACCTTTACATCTTTTAGCAAATAGTGGCTATTATTTAGACCCTACCCACAAAAATGCTATTGTCGCATTTTTATTAAACAACGGAGCTGATTTAACACTAAAAAACGCAGATGGTGTCACCCCACTGATTATTTGTATATTAACTGAAAACACATGGTTATTAGTATTTTTAATAAAGTATCTACATGAAAATGGAAGATTTGATGAGGACATACAAGAAGAATTCTTTCAATTCGTCGCCAATGTAGCAGAACCAGGCTCATTCTCAATGTTACGTGCACTGCTAACGGCATATCCCGATATTATATTTGGTAAAAATGGCAATAAAAATATGCTGCATGTGGCTTTGCGTTTTTATACTATTAATGATGTCTTCAGCGATGGGGCTCGCGTTATCAATGCCTTGATTTTAAGTACATGCACACTTCCTTCAGTAAGCCCACTTCATGCTGAAATAAGAAATCATCCCTTTTGTAAAAACGGTGTTAATAAAGTAGATGAGACGGGTGAAACTCCATTGTTTGTCGCAGTAAGAAAAGGCCATTTTGAAACCATAAGATATTTAATCGAGCAACACAAGGCAAATGTATTGGTTTTTAATCAAGATGGATATTGTATTTATCAATTAGCAAAAATATTAGGTTTAGACGTCGATATCATAAGTTATCTGAGAGAGATTACTTTAAATGCGCTCATAAACGTGCAGAACGATATTGATGATGTGCTAACTTTTCAACAGAACACACTATTTAATGAAATAAATAGAGATGCATTAGATGCACAAATGTTAATAGCAGCACCCCTCGAAGAATCTGAGGATGAAGAATCGGATAACTCTGAAAATGAAGAGAGTTACTATAACGATGTTAGAAGGACATCGTCCATCTAACTTCAGAGGCAAAAGGGAGCGATCTCTTATTATTATTTTTTAATCCACAGTGAGTTAGTGCAGTATCAATCTGCCAAAAATTACCGTCTTTCTACATTAACGTGAAATACTAAAAGTTGGTTGCTCGGATTCTTTTATGTCGACGTTTAAAGGTAATGCTACGTCTTTGTCTTCTTCAGCAAACGCGTTGGCAAAAATAGTTGGCCAATCAATGGCTTCATGACTATTATATACAATAACTTCATTAAAATGAATAATGCGCTTCAGTGAAGGCTAGAGCAGACTATCCAGTCGCTAGCAAGTTCGCTGAGCTTTTCTGTAGTCGCTGTTGCGAATTTGATGAGGGAAGAAAAGCAAGGTATATATCTGATATGCTATAATAAAGTGTCAATATTATTATTGGAGTCCACAATGGAAAATGAACGTCACTCTGCTTACGAGTTTCAATTTCAGGAACTTAGTAAAAATATGCTTCTGCCTTTGGCGAATTTCCGTGGAAAGGTTTTATTGATCGTAAATACGGCCTCACGTTGTGGGTTTACACCGCAATATCGTGAATTAGAAGCGTTATATCAACGTTATAAGGACAGGGGACTGGTAATATTAGGGGTGCCTAGCAATGATTTTGGAAACCAAGAGCCCGGGACTAGCGGCGATATAGTTGAATTTTGTCAAGTTCATTACGATGTCAGTTTCCCGATGACGCAAAAAGAACATGTAAAAGGATCACAGGCACATCCTTTTTATCAATGGGCGCGTCAGCAATGCGGAATATTGTCTGTGCCGCGATGGAATTTTCATAAATATATCATCGACCGCGATGGTCATATTGCAGATTATTTTTATTCTTTTACTTCACCACAATCCAAACGAATGATCAAAGTGATAGAGCGATTACTTAACTGAATGAAGAGGTTTGCTTCTATTTCCTCATGCGGGTAGGATGTTCTATTATTAATATATCCAGGGCAGGAATTTTTTTTAAAATGCTTAACTTGGGAGAGTGTACTACACAGGAATAGGAATCTGATTCAGAATCAATTGCACCGTTATCTACATTTATGTCATATTTTTTTAAATGAGCGCAAACCATTTTACCGAGTGATGATGTAGAACCTGTAAAATAGAATAAATCCTCGGTCGCTTTCTTCCAGATATTAGTTTTACTGATTCGATTTAATTGTCTAATAATCAACCTGCTAGACGTGGAGCAATTCGAGGGAGGAAAAAAGTAGGGACTTGTCGAGGTTGATGAGGAAGAGGCAGAGCTAGAGCTTGACGAGGAATCTAATAAATTTAGTTGAATTAATTGAAATTTATTCAACTTCTGACACGCCATAAACTACCCCATAATCGTACACTAAAGTAGAGTGCAGGTCGCTGAGTTCGGACTTATACCGCTATTTGACGCTGTTATAGTTGGTTTAATTTTACTTGAAGTTCCTGAGTGAATACCAAAATTGCCAATTGCATCTGTGATTTTTTGTACTTCTTCGTTTAAGTCACTTGCTCGTGGTTCATCTGGCAAATTTTTCAAGCTCCACTCTTTAATTATTTTTACAATTTCAGCATGATCATTGACTTCACCGGGTTCACGATGCCCACCCAAAGCTAACTGAGTAGCAATATCAAGCGGTGATACAGCATTTTTATCTTCTAATGTAAGATCATCCTTAAACCTTCAGATCGTATTAGCCTACGCTGGTTATAATCTTTTTTGAAATTGCTATATCAACCGACCCATTTTTCTCCAAATGGGTCGATATCTGTGGCTTTCTTAGCGACAACCATAACTCCGAGCACTATCGCTTGGAGTTTCTTTTAATTCTATATCCACTTTCTTAGCGATACCTCGACTAGTTTTATCGGATGTTGCAGATTGAGCCTCGAGTAATGTATCTTGCTCAACTAAAGCAACTAAATTAAATTGTTGAAACTGGCGATCAGGAGCTGCTCGTAGCCATTTGTTAACTGTACATCCTGCGCTATAATTTGATACGTTATCTCGAATAGATATCCAAGCCAATTTCCAATCATCAACAGAGTTGCTAGATGGTCCCCAAATAAGGGTAATTCTTTTGGGGATACCTGCATATACCCCGGGGATTTCATAAGTATCTCTTTGTCCTTTTTCTCTATCATCGCCCCTGTTGTCTAATATCCACGCATAACCAGGCTCAGGGGATTGACCGTTCTCGCTGTGGATAATCGCCAGTACATCAAAATCTGTGCCTGCACCACCTTCAGATGCCGTTTGGAGCGCAATATAATATGGGGACGCAAGTGACTCAGATTGCCCGTCTGTTTTAGAAAAGAATTCAGTAGTAGCTTTTTTCATGATTGCCATCCTTTGACCAGGTTAAGACTCAAAACATATTCTATTTCCATATGTTTATATTTGTCAACACCCACTCAATACACCTGTATAATAAAATTTGACTTGGTTTACTTTTTTAAATACTATAGAAAAATCTAAGTTGATACGTAAATAAAGTCTCCTACTAAATTCGCAAACAGCGGAGCTGTGTTAAATTTAACAATAAATAATTTATTTTTGGTTAAGATTAGGTAATTTGAGGAGTAGGTTATGGGAAACAAAATTTTAGAGCAATTGAGTCTAGAACTAGCTAAAGCAAAACAAGAGCGTCCCACTTTGGAAAAAGATGAAGCGGCTGCCGATAATATCCTTGAAGAATCTTCTGGTAATGCTCCAAAGCCGATGTTTTTTCATCAAAGCCATAATAGCCATGGCGATTGGGGTAAGCATTGGGCAAGCGGTCGTATAAATGATGATTCTGAGGATAGCCAACCCCTACCTGGTAGTAACGTAACACCTAATCTGTAACAATTGTATATGAGCCACAGCGAAGATACAGTGTATAAACGTAATTTAGGTGTTGTTTTAAAGACAGTTGAGCGTTGCAATATTGATTGTAGTTACTGCTACATGTTTAATATGGGTGACAATACCTATTTAAAACGACCTGTTTACATATCAAAACAGATGATTAAAGCGACTGCACAATTTTTGAAAGAGGGCTGTGCAGCTGAGAAAATTGATCATCTTGTTCTTGAGTATCATGGCGGAGAGCCATTGATGCAAGGCAAAGATGAGTTTGATGAAATGTGTAGCTATTTTCAATCAGAGCTACAAGATGCTGTTGAAGTCGAAATGGTTATGCAAACCAATGGAATGTTGCTAGATGATGATTGGCTAAAGCTAGCTAGAAAATACCATATTGGTTTTGGCATGAGTTTAGATGGACCTAAAGAATATCATGATAAATATCGAATTGATAAACGAGGGAAAGGTACTTATGATAAAGTCATAGAAAAGCTTAAATATGCTCAAAATAGTCCTATCATGAAGGGATTTCCTCATAAAATTGGAATACTTGCGGTTCTTAACCCTAAGTTCGATGCTAGAAAAATATATAGACATTTTGTTGATGATCTTAACTTATCATTTTTTGACTTTTTAGGCCCATTTAATACTTATGAACACGAAGTAGATTTTTCTGCCGAAGAATACGGCAATTTTTTATGCGACTTATTTGATGAGTGGGTAAAGGATAATAATCCTAACATCCAGATACGTTTTTTTAGATCAATTCTCAATAATTTTTTTGGTAAAAATAGTTTAATATATGGGGTAGGGCCGGTAAACCCATTGGATTTACCGCTTATTAGTATTGCAACCGATGGTGAGCTAACGCCAACCGATGAATTGCGAGCGATAGGTGACGAGTTTATTTATTCAAATACCAATATTTTAAATACCACCTTGTCAGATTTTTTGAAAAAAGATATTTTCAAAAAAATAAGTGATGCTCAATTAAATTTACCTTCAAAGTGTCAACAGTGTTGTTGGCAAAACGTCTGTGGCGGTGGCGCAATTGTAAATCGATATTCTAAATCCCAAAACTTTAATAATCCCTCACGTTATTGTGAAGGTTTACAAATGTTATATCGCAGAATGATGTATTATCTGACAGAAAATGGACAAACTCTAGAAGATATTGCTAAATCACTTGTTTATACTGAAGCAGTATAATGAATAAACTAACAAATATTGCTAAATTTATTGAGGCGTGGGATACCCAGATAGCAGAATTATCTATTATTACAAAAAATGATTTTTTTAAAAAAAGTGATCTTGAAAATATTAATTATGCGGGGGATTGTAGCTCTGATGCAGCAGCCACCTTCACCCAATATGACAGTTTATTTTATGCAGCAATTGAAGAGGGCGTTAGAGATCTAGTAATGGTGCTGGTAAAACAGTGTGAATGGATAACTTTCTCTAGTTGTGCTGGTCATGTAGGTTTTAAGAGCCAGGCATACAAAAAACGTATGGTACAACTGCTGCCTAGAAATGAGGCTCAACTCAAACTAATTAATTTTATTTTATCAACTGCCGCAGATAAAACAAATGTAGAGCTTATGGCGATAGGCAATCCGATTATAGTTATGATATATGAAGAAAAGTTACTAAGCGAAGAAAAAAATTTTGCTTCTATTAAATTAATATTTAATAGTCATGCTCTTGATGAGCAAGCCTATTTTGCAAACATTGATGCGGCCACCGACATTTTTTCTAAAAATTTAATTTATATTTTTAAAGGGTCTCATGGTTGATAAAGCAAAAGTCAATACAGTAATTGTAATATTAAAAGTTATTGAGCGCTGTAATATTAATTGCAGTTATTGTTACTTTTTTAATGGTATTGATACTAGTTTTCGCAAACATCCAGCACGTATAAGTTTGGATATAATTAATAATTTAGCTAACTATTTAAAAGAAGCTGCTCAAGCACATGGTATTCAATTATTGCGATTTGATTTTCATGGGGGAGAGCCTTTATTATTAAAACCAGCTTATCTAGCCGCAATTTGTGACATATTGAAGGAAAGTTTGAGCTCAGTAACAAAAGTGGAATTTACTTTACAAACTAATGCAATGCTAATTAATAATGATTGGATAGAGTTATTTAATCGATATAAAATAAATATTGGTATCAGCATTGATGGACCAGCGGAATATCATGATAAATACCGAGTAGATCACAAAGGGCGCGGAACGTACGCTCAAGTTGAAGCCGGTATTAACTTACTTAAAAGCTATGCTAAAAAGTCACAAATAAATTTCGGTATTGGCGCTTTAAGTGTTATCAATCCAGAATTTTCTGGACGTAAAATTTATAGACATTTAGTAGATAATTTAAAGTTTACAAGCTTTGACTTTTTATTGCCCGACAATACCTGGAGCTCAGTCAAACATGACGTTTTTAAGGCGACAGATTACAGTCGTTTTTTAATCGAGCTTTTTGATGAATGGACAAAAGATAATAATCCCCAAATTTATGTTCGTATTTTAGATACTCTTTTATCAAAGTTTCTAAATAAACGATTACATTTTCATGACTTTGGGGGTTGGATAGATGATTTTCTATTAATAACAGTCGATAGTAATGGTGGTATTGGTCCGGATGATACTTATAGAAGTGCGGATCCTAATTTTATGCAGCTAGGTTTAACCGTAAAAAACTCTAGTTTTAATGATTTTTTAAACCACCCAACGATAAATATGTTAATAAAATCTGCTAAAGCGGCGCCTACGATATGTCAAGAATGTTCTTGGGTGTCGACTTGTAATGGCGGGTCATTACTCCATCGATATAGTGCTGAAAAAGATTTTGCTAATCCATCTGTTTATTGTAATGGACTAAAAGTGATTTTTGAATATGTTAATCATTTTATTCAAACGCATGAAATAGTATCGGTTTCTGAGAAAGAACCACAACTTGCTTAAATAGTTTGCTATGATGCAGCCGGCTTGATGATAACTGTAGGGGAAAGATTACACGATGATAAATTTAGGACAAATATTTTCTAATACTGAGCTATACAAATTACCTCATAATTATAAAAAGTCTTGTTTAACCGCTTTATTAACTATTCTAAATGATAAGTTAGGCAATAAAAATTTGGAAAGCTTATATAAAATTTTGGCGCTCGTCCCTACACAAGAAGCCGCTAGCTATTTATCTACTTTTTTTTATCATACGATTCAACAAAAAGCACGAGAGACTGATTCGACTTTAGAAAATGATTTTTTATTATTTGCTTTTGCTTTCGATTCATTATTTGATTTTATTGAGAATGATATTATTTATGATGTTGATTGTCCTATTAGCTTAAATTTCTTGTTACCCTCTATCGGAGTGAATTTACTGTTATCTTCCAATATTAAGTCATTTTATAAAAACAATAATTCCATTATATTAAAAAATGATATGAATGCAGAAATACCTTATAAGTTACCCCCAAAAAATCGAACAGCAGATAGTTTGACCATTTTGGATTTGCAAGAAAATAATTATCTTTACCAAAAAATAATTAAACTGCATGCCACTTGCGATTTGCTTGATTCAACATATTGGGAGAGTTTTTCTCACAAATTTTCACAAGCAATTACAAAATTAAAGATGTTTGATAGTAAGTTTAGCTACCATTCTCAACGATTAGAATTTATCATTCCTATGGCTTTTGTGGCAAAAGACATTACCAAAAGCTTTACTTTATCGGGCATACCACATTTACTATTTCTTAGCGATTGTGATTCGTCAATTAAATTGATGGAAAATTTAATTCATGAGTCACTGCATGATGAATTAAATATTTTCATGAATTACTATGGATTAACTTCAGCGGAAAAAAATTACTATTACTCCCCATGGCGTAATGATGCAAGACCTATTAGAGGATTATTGCACGCAATTTATGTATTTACAGGGATATTTAATTTTTATCATAATTTGTTAGGTAATCCTATGCAAATGACTACAGAAGAAAAGACTTTTGTTATGTTTCGCTATAACCAAATTTATTATGAGTTGGGGCTAGCTTTTTATCAGCTGGAAAGATCTTCTTCTGAGCTAACAAAGCTAGGTCTAAGTTTTATCGGTTCATTAAAGAAAATATATAATGCTAGTACTTCTTCATATATCGAGTCGGTTTGTCCGATGCAAATAAGATGGCATTTAAAAAACTGGCAAGAAATAAATGTAAACGATATTGCTTATTCAACTTCAGATCTATTTCAACTAAAAGATAAATTGTCTGTTGAGTAGTTTAGTTCTACTGCTCCGGCTGATAATTAATATAATTAGCTCGTGCTTTTTAAAAAATGGATCTTCTGTTTTATCTTAATTTGAAGGAAATATTTTTATGTTTAGTTCTGGTTTTTTTAAAAAACCCGATGATTTAATTGTCATTAATCTCATTGATGAAGATAAGGTTGAGAAATATATCTCGATAAAAACTTTTGAAGAGAAGTTTGGAATAACCTGGCTGGAACATGATATTACTCATCAAAACATGTATCAAAAACTTCAAATACGCTATATGGGTGCTATTCTAGGGTGGGGATTATTTGCAAGAGAAGATATTCAAGCGGGAGAAATTATTGGTATATTTACTGGTGAAGTATACTTCCAAGATAGACATGCTGCCATAACCTCAAAACATGTCTTTTTATCAGATGCTCCAAAT
>CAYSTH010000066.1:0-10585 GCA_964433995.1 uncultured Francisellaceae bacterium
AAAATTTAGAAGCACATAAAGGTCCCGCATTAGATAAATTCTGGGAAAAGGCATTAGCAGATGAAGTAGGTGCAAAATCTATTGTCAATAAGGGCGGTCACCCCGATAGACCTCAAAATCAAAAAGATAAAAATGAAGAAAATGTAAATGCAGTAGGGGCTGCTTTAAGAGGGTTAGGGGTGCCTTTACCAGAAAGAGTTAGAACACCATCGGTTACGAATTTATTAAGAGGGTCGATAAAAGTAGACAAAAACAGCTTATCAGATGAGGGTGTATTAAGACGTGAAACAGGAACAAGAAAATTAGCAACCAAAAGACGCAATGAAAGTAAGAGCGTTACCTCTGTCGATAATAGCACAGTAGTTGAAGCTAATCAGCCTAATGTTCAAGCAGTGACAGCACCACAGAATAAAGCGCCAGAAACGACAGCACAGCCACCTAATAAAACCGATGAAGAACTGTGGTCACACTTAAATTCTCTAATTAAATCAGGAAAAATTGGAGATGCACCTCCTGTGCCAACACAACCGACTATCTCTCCTTCAAGAGCACAGGTTCAGGGTGTCGCACCACAACAAGGAGCTACAAGGAAGACATCAGTTACAATGGCTCAAACTCGTGTGCCTTCACAAGCAGGTCTTGCTGCTTTAAATAAAACCACACCCACTCCTATTTTACCTGTAAGCCTGCATCGTCTTCCGACTGCTCCTCAAATTCCTAAACCTGAAAAGCAGCAGGAGGCAGTGTTATCACCAGCAAATCAAAATCAAGCTAATGAAGCTGGTTTGGCAGCATTAGAGGCAAGCATTCCCAAAGGGGTGTTAAATAGTGGAGCAAGTGCTAAAAACAGAAGAGAAAGCATTCAGCCCGAAACAACTGTTCAACCTGAAGTCAGCCCAACAAGGCATTTATCTGGCCGAGGTATTCATAAATAATCGAGCAAAAACGCCCAATATTAATCCTGTTAATCCCCAGATATCGTGTTCTAGATAAGAAACACCATAAATTTCGTGTGGTCCATAAGGTGTGTTAATTAACCTTGTATAGTGGTTTTCAAAATTTAATAAATGAGACAAAGGTAATCTAACGACTGTTTCGACCTCATCTGGGTTATGAATATGTATTTTGGGATCATATTGTTTAATCATACCTATATAGGGTGTGACCAAATATCCCGACACCGTCTGCCATTCTCCTAAATGTCCAAATAAGGTAATGATTTCTTCAGGAATCCCCAATTCTTCATTGGTTTCACGTAAAGCAGTTTTATCTAAAGATAAATCTGTTTCATCGGAACGACCACCAGGAAAACTAATTTGTCCTGGATGCACAAGCATATTGTGAGGGCGCTTGATTAATATAATATCTTCATTTTGTTCGGTGAATAAAATTAACACAGCGGCAAGATGAGGGGTTGCCAATTTTGGAGGTTTAGGTAGTTTGGTTCTTAAGCCTTGAATCTGTATGAGTAACTCAGCTTGATTTTCGGTTAAATCTTTTAATTTTGCAGGTAATAAACTCATAATAATCTCATAAAAGGCAATAATGAGCTTAAATTAAAGCATGAGTATCTCATTTATTAAATAGTGAATTAAATTAATCTATATGACAGAAGAAAACAGCTTGCAGGTAATTGGTTTATCCAAATCTTTTGGCAAAATTCATGCCGTCAAAAATATTAACCTCACGATTCCCTTAGGTAAGTGTTTTGGGTTACTAGGGCCTAACGGTGCAGGTAAGACCACTTTAGTCGAAATGATGGAGGGTATTACCAAACCTGATAACGGGCAAATTCTATATCAAAACCATCCCATTGATCAGGCTTTTAAATATAAAGCAGGTATTCAATTTCAGTACACCAAACTACAAGATTTTTTAACCGTAAAAGATAATCTTATTTTTTATCAATCACTTTATTTTCAAACCAAAGATATAGAAGAAATCATTGAAATTTGTCAGTTGAAAAACTACACAAATCAAGACGCTAATACTTTATCAGGAGGCCAAAAACAGCGGTTATTTTTGGCATTAGCTTTAATCAATGATCCTGAGATTATTTTTTTGGATGAACCTACTTTAGGGTTAGATCCTCATGCCAGAAGAGATTTTTGGCAAACCATTCAAAATATTAAAAATCAGAATAAAACCATTATTCTTACGACACATTATTTAGAAGAAGCCGAATTTTTATGTGATGAAATTGCGATTATGATGCAGGGTAACATCATCGCACTGGGTACACCTCAAGCCCTAGTGAACGAACATTTTGGTCATGTTGGGGTATCGTTACCCAAAACAGACATGCCTGTACCCAGTGAAATAGGATTACCTCATTGGGAGACACAACAAGCAGAATATGTGATTTACGACGAAGATCCTGAAAAAATTATTTTAACATTGATTCAGCATCAGATCAGTTTAAAAAATTTAGCGATTCAACGTAAAAGCTTAAACGATGTCTTTTTAAAATTAACCATGGACGATGCCTTAGATTAGAAATTAGAGTAAAAATATGCAAATAACGAAAAAATGGTTTAAACAAGTAGCCGCAGTGACACATGCTAGAAATCTCGAGTTTTTTCGTGATAAAGCGGCCCTAAGTTGGAATATTTTATTTCCTTTATTTTTAATAGCGGGTATTTATTTTGGTTTTGATAATTTTTCAAAATACAGCTTTAAAATTGGCGTAATAGGGCAGGCATCAGAACTAAAAGAAGAAATGATTAAGTTGCCAGTGGCTAATTTAAACTATGTCAAATTTGTGGATATTGATAATGAAGCAAAAGGATTAAAAACGCTTAATCATTTTGGCCTAGACATGTTGATAGATCCTGTTCAACAAAAATATTGGTTTAATGAAACATCAAAAGAAGGCTATTTTTTAGATCAGTTGATCCAAAAAAGTTTAGCGGGTAACTTCATGTACACGCGAATTAATTTGGAGAGTGCAAACATAAGATATGTTGATTGGGTTTGGATAGGTATTTTAATTATTAATATTATGTATGGTTGTATGTATGGTATTGGATTTGTGATTGTGAGATATCGTAAAAATGGCCATTTAAAAAGACTACAGGTGACTCCGCTTACGGTATCACAATTTTTAATAGCCCAAGTGTTTTCCAGAATAGGCATCGTCATCGTGTCATCAGTGTTAATTGGTTTCGGGTGTTATTTTTTGCTTAATCTACATCTAGCAGAGTCAATTAGTTACATAACATTGGGGTTAGTTTTTTTATTGGGTACGCTCAGTTTTATTAGCCTAGGATTGTTGCTTTGCTCTCGAGTCACGAGCGAAGAATTTAGCCGAGGGTTAATTGAATTCGTTTCTTGGCCTATGCTAATATGTTCTGGGGCTTGGTTTTCATTAGAGGGTACGCATCCATGGTTACAGAAATTTGCATACTTATTGCCCTCGACGCATTTCATAGAGGCTTCTCGTCAAATTGCCCTGTACGGAGCCACTTTCTCCGATGTGATGCCTAATATAGTCTTTTTGGCAGGCAGTACTTTTCTTTTTTTCTTAATTGGTATTAGCTTGTTTAAATGGCAGGGTAGCTCGTTTCAGCATTAATTAGTAAAGCTTGTGTGGTATAGAAGAAATATGTATCAATCAAAAAAATTCTTAGGAGTCTTTTCTTTAGCGCTGATTAACGTTGCAGCCATTGTTAGCCTTCGAAACTTATCTTTTACGGTTGAATATGGCCTGTCTGGCATCGTATTTTATCTTGCTGCAGCCGTTTTATTTTTTATCCCTACAGCATTAGTTTGTGCTGAGCTTGCAACAGCATGGCCAGAAGCAATAGGTGTATATGGATGGGTGGCACGTGCATTTGGCTTGAGAGTGGGCTTTTTTGCGCAATGGATGAATTGGATGTTTTCTATTGCTTCATTTCCAACCGTGTTAACCTTTTTAGCCGCAACCATTGCTTATTTGATTAATCCTGAGCTTGCTCAAAATCCTGATTACATGTTTTTTTCTATTGTTGGGATTTTTTGGCTTTTAACTTTTATTAATTTTTTGGGCATGAAAGCCTCGACTTTATTATCTACTATTGGTGCGTTGTTTGGCACAGTCATTCCAGGCGCATTGATTATTCTATTTGGTTTTTTATGGGTATGGATGGACAAGCCCATTCAACTAGCGCTAGATGGTAATTTTATACCGACATTGAATATGGGCAATATTGTCTTTTTTGGCGGTGTCGTACTGGGATTAGCTGGAATGGAAATGTCAGCTTTTTATGCAAACGAAACCGAAAATCCCAAAAAAGTATATCCTAAGGCTATTTTACTATCGACATTACTGATTTTACTCATCTCAATAGTAGGATCTTTATCATTGGCTATTGTGGTGCCTAAAATCAGCTTGGTTGAAGGTATTATGCAGTTGTTTACTGTATTTTTTGACGAGTTTCATCTGTCTTGGGCTGTAAAAGGCGTAGCCCTATTGGCCATTTTAGGGTCTTTCGCTGGTAACAATACCTGGGTGATAGGGCCTGCTAAGGGTTTACATCATGCACTTGAAACAGGTCATTGTCCTAAATGGTTAAGCCATAAAAACAAAGCAAATCAACCAGTAGCTATTTTGCTTGCTCAGGCAACACTCGGAACGATATTAGCGGCAGCCTTTTATTTAATGCCTTCAGTAGAAATGGCGTTTTGGCTGGTGACGGCTATTACGACTCAGTTTGCCATGATAATGTATGCTTTAGTCTTTTTAGCGGCAATTAAGTTAAGATTTAATCATCCTGAGGTGGATAGACCCTATACTATACCAGGAGGCAAGCCCGGGGTTATTCTGTTAGCTGGAATAGGAGCATTAACCTGTTTAGGCTGTTTTGTATTAGGATTTGTATTACCAGATAAATTTTTACACAATCAAAGTAGCTTTTGGATCTTTGAAAGTTATCTAGTTATAGGAATATTGGCGCTTTCAATCCCGGGCTGGTGGATGCACCGAACCTACAGTTGGAAGACATAGGATTATGTAAGGAAGCCATGGATGGGCGTAAAACCAAAAGAGCAGTTAATTGAAGAGCAATCTCTCATTAATATTGAACAACAAGGTTTTAGGTTGCTTCGATTTCCAGCTGCGATAGAAGCAAATTTTAAACAATTTTATATCAGCAACTATTCTTTTCAATCTCGATTATCGTTATTCATAGGGTTACTCGTATTTGCGAGCTTTGGTTATTTAGATTGGTATTTCCAGTCTCAAAACCCTACATTTATTAAATTATCTTATCTCAAAATATTGCCATATTATTTTCCTTTGCCCATTTTATTATTGTCATTTGGTTTGTTAAGTTTTATTCCTAAATTTAGACAATATCAACAATTATTTTTAGTCTTAATGATGATCGTAACGGGTATAGGTTTGATTTTACTTGTGAGTAGAACACCTAATGATGCTAATGACTATTATTTTATGGGACTATTAATATTAGAAATGTTATGTTTTACTTCGGCCAGAATGCAATTTTGGCATGCTGTATTTTGTGTTTTCTTTTTATTTATTTTTTATAATACTTTTTATGCACATATTTATGTTTTGCCTAAAAACCAATTATTATTATTAAACTTTTTTTACTTGTCTGGTAGCACTTTAAGTTTATTAGCCTGCTATTTCATAGAATATTCCATTCGAAAAGATTATATTCATTATCAACTACTTGAATTGCAAAGTGAAAAATTAAATAGAGCGAATTTGCAATTAGAAAATTTTGCCAGTATAGATGGTCTCACTCAAATTCCAAATCGACGAAGTTTTGATAAAGCATTATTGAATGAATGGAATCGATGTAAACGTTTAAGCTTGCCCATTAGCTTGTGTATGATAGACATAGATTTTTTCAAAAATTTTAATGATTTTTATGGTCATGTATATGGTGATGATTGTTTAAAGAAAATTGCACAAATTTTAAAACATCATGCCAGACGAGTAGGGGATTTAGCCGCTCGTTTTGGTGGAGAAGAATTTACGCTTATTTTGCCTAATACCAAAGAAGAAGAAGCCTTGTTAGTGGCTAAAAATATTTTAGCCGAATTACATAATGAAAATATTGAACATGCGGCTTCTTTAAATCATGATAAAGTGACAATCAGTATAGGTATTGTGGCCACATACCCTCATCAAATGCCAGATGATTTTACGATGGACAATTTAATTCATTTAGCCGATGAGCGTCTTTACGAAGTGAAACGTAAAGGAGGAAATAATGTGATTAGTTTTTTTTATCACATTCCTCCTAAAGCAGAGGAAGGCTAAATGATAAACCCTGAAGTGACTATTCTAAAAAAATTAATACAAAAAAATACCCCTGTTCAAATCATGGGGATTATCAATGCGATGTGCGCACTGATGGCAGAAAAAGCAGGTGCCAAAGCGTTATATTTATCTGGTGCGGGTGTTGCAAATAGCTGTTTTGGACTACCTGATTTAGCCTTAACCAGTTTAAAAGATTTGGTAGAAGAAGTTTCTAGGATCAAAAACATCAGCAAACTACCATTGTTAGTGGATATAGATACCGGATTTGGCAGCATATTAAATGTTAAAAAAACAGCATTAGATTTATATAGAGCAGGGGCGTCTGGTGTACAGATTGAAGATCAACCTTTTGCTAAACGATGTGGACATTTGTCAGGTAAAAAATTGATTTCTAAAGCCGAAATGGTTGCTCGAATTTTAGCCATTAGGCAAGTGTGTACTTCAGATGAGATATTAGTGATTGCCAGAACAGATGCACTAGGAATAGAAACACAGGAACAAGTTTTAGATAGAGCCATGGCTTATCAGGCTGCAGGTGCAGATGTGTTGTTTTTAGAGGCTGCCAGCCAATTATCAGATTATCAATATTTTAGTAATAAGTTAAGCATTCCTGTTTTGGCGAATATCACAGAGTTTGGTAAAACACCTTTATTTGATTATTTAGAATTAAAAGAAGCAGGCGTAGGCGCAATTTTATATCCATTATCTATATTTCGACTCATGAATCAGGTTGCCTTTGAAGGGTATCAAGAAATTTTAAAAACCGGCACTCAAAAAAAATTGTTAAGCAAAATGCAAACAAGAGAACAATTATATCAACTAATTGATTACCATAAGCAAGAACAAGAATTAGATAATTTTTACACGCAATTTAAACAGGAGTTATCTTAACCATGAGCAAAACCGCAACAGGGAATGTTAAATCAGGCGGATTAGCCGGTGTCGTAGCAGGTAAAACAGCCATTTGCACCGTGGGTCATGCTGGTGATGATTTGCATTACAGAGGATACAGCATACAAGATTTAACACAACAAGCGTGTTTTGAAGAAGTTGCTTATTTATTAATATATGGCAAATTGCCTACTGAGCCAGAATTAAATAAATATCAACATAAATTAATGACATTAAGAGGCCTGCCACCTGAATTACAAGCTTTATTAGAATCTATTCCTTCGAATGCTAATCCTATGGATGTTTTGCGCAGTACGTGTTCTTTATTAGGCGCGTTAGAGCCAGAAGATAATGCACACAGAGCAAAAGAGATTGCAGATAGGCTGATTGCCATTTTTCCTGGTGCATTATTATATTGGCATCATTATCATCAATCTGGCATAAGAATTACGACTGATGTAGAAGCATTAAGTACAGCAGAATATTTTCTAAGCTTACTCCATCTAGAACCATGCGAATCTGTTACACAAATACAAACGCTCGATGCTTCTCTTATTTTATATGCTGAACATGAATTTAACGCTTCGACTTTTGCAGCAAGAGTGTGTACGGCGACTTTATCCGATTTTTATTCGGCCATGACGGCAGCGATTGGCACCCTAAGAGGCCCCTTACATGGTGGTGCTAATGAAGAAGCAATGAGATTAATTCAAAGTTATGACAGTCCAGAAGCAGCTGAAGAAGGTATACTAAGCAGATTACAAAATAAACAGTTAATCATGGGATTTGGTCATCGCGTATATACCGTTTCTGATCCGCGTTCTGATATCATTAAAAATAAAGCCAAAATATTGGCGTTAGAGTTCGGCGATGAAAATGTTTATGCCATATCAGAAAAAATTGAAGAGATAATGAAAAAAGAAAAAAACCTTTTTCCGAATCTCGATTTTTATTCTGCTAGTGCATATTATTTTATGGGCATTCCTACGCATTTTTTCACTGCACTATTTGTGATTGCCAGAACAACAGGTTGGGCTGCTCATATTATAGAGCAAAGGCAAGACAATAAATTGATTCGACCAACCGCAGAATATATTGGTCCAGCACCTAAAGTATTTGAAAAGATCTCAAAGAGAAAATAATTATGTTTGATAATACGAGAATGCAGTATGACAGAATTATGGTTGATATTGCAGATTATGTATTAAATTATACCATTACCAGCGAACTGGCTTTCGAAACAGCTAAATATTGTTTAATGGATAGTTTAGGATGTGGCATATTAGCGCTGAATTACCCTGAATGTACTAAATTATTGGGTCCATGGGTGCCAAATACCTTTACAGATAATGGTGTACCTGTGCCAGGCACGTCATATAAATTAGACCCTATAAAGGCTGCTTTTGACATCACCACTTGCATTAGATGGCTGGATTATAATGACACTTGGTTAGCAGCAGAATGGGGACATCCATCTGATAATTTAGGCGCTATTTTAGCCTGTGCAGATTATGCAAATAAAATCGCCATAAACAAACAACAAGCGCCCATTACCATGCAAATGGTATTAGACTCTATGATTAAAGCACACGAAATTCAAGGTGTTTTGGCACTGCAAAATAGTTTTAATCAAGTAGGGCTTGATCATGTTATTTTAGTTAAAGTCGCTTCTGTTGCTTTGGCAGCAAAATTATTAGGTGGCTCAAGACAACAAATTATCGATGCTCTATCTCAAGCATGGGTAGATGGTCAAAGTTTAAGAACCTACAGACATGCGCCTAATACAGGTAGTCGAAAATCTTGGGCTGCAGGAGATGCCACTAGTCGAGCAGTAAGATTAGTTTTATTAACACTTCAAGGAGAAAAAGGCTGTCCTAGCGCCTTAACAGCACCCAAATGGGGTTTTTCCGATGTCTTGTTTAATAAAGAAGAAGTAGAATTTGCTCAGCCGTTACAAAGCTATGTAATGGAAAATATCTTGTTTAAAATTTCGTATCCTGCTGAATTTCATGGTCAAACAGCGGTAGAGTGTGCCATTAAACTGCATCATAAAATTCAACACATGTTAGATGATATTGATAATATCCAGGCTATTTTTATCGAGACACAGAAACCAGCTATGCGAATTATTAATAAAACAGGTGAGCTTCGCAATTATGCTGATAGAGATCATTGCATTCAATACATGACAGCCGTTGCTTTACTGACCGGAGATTTAAATTCTGATTCTTATCTAGATACAATGGCAAAAGACTCAAGAATTGATAGATTACGCGAAAAAATGATTGTGAATGAAAATCCTGATTTTTCTAAAGATTATCTCGACCCTAAAAAACGTTCTATTGCCAATCAAGTGACCGTTAAATTGACACATGGTGGTACTTTTTCTGAACGGGTAGAATATCCTATTGGTCATCCACGTCGTCGAAAAGAAGGTATACCTTTATTATTAAATAAATTTGAACACAATATGCGCACGATTTATTCCAACGAAAAAGTGAAACAAGTTCAGGATTTATTTAAAGATAATCATTTACTCGAGTCTATGAATGTCAGTGATTTTTTAGAGTTATTTAAACGTTCCTAATTTTGCTAGAATTGACATCGAATGATCTTATCTTAAGAAGAATGGGGACGACCATCGTGTCGTCCCAATTCTCCTAGTCTCATTGTGTCCTAAGAAATTTATTTTAAAGAGCTTGTTTTTTTGCTAGGAACAAAACGTGGTGTATTGTCCGTACGTGGTATGGAATTAGGCGAAATAGTAAAGCTAATAGGTTTTTTACGAGTTTGAAATAGTTTATTAGCCAAATCACCTTTTTGAAACATTGCAGCAAGTTGAATAGCAGTATTTCCTCTTGCATAGACAGCATTAAGATCAGCGCCATGCTCAATTAATAAATCGACTATTTTATTTAATCTAGCATCAATGTCAGGATTATTTTTAACAGAAGAACGTCTTGCTAATAACATTAAAGGTGTATCACCAGATTTACTTTTGTGATCAACATGGACAAAATTTAGTAATGTGTCAATACTTTTAGGTTTTGCATAAAGAACGGCATAATGTAAAGGAAAGCATTGTGTAATAATTTTTCCAAGTATTTGAGATGGTGTTTTTGTGAAAATAAAGTTTAATACTTCAACAGCATCATAAAGAGTAGCAATGTAAAGTGGATTCAGTGTCACACTTGGAGAAACATTTTTTGTGTCTAAAATATTAAAAAGATGAGGAGCCAGTTCAACAAGTTTTTTTAACATAGGTATATTTTGGGCACATATCGCAGCATGCAATGCTGTTTGACCTGTCGTATTTCTTCCATCAAGGTGTGCACCCTTTAAATATAAAGTTTCCAAGCAATCTAAATTTTGATGTTTTGCGCACAAAAATAAAGGCTTGAAATTATCTTCGTATGTACAATT
>CAYSTH010000067.1:0-10544 GCA_964433995.1 uncultured Francisellaceae bacterium
AGAAATGGGCAAAAAATTTGCGCCAGAAATCAAAAGAAAATTACCTGCTATAAAACCCTAACATACTCGTTAATTTTTCTGAAGTAATGGGAGGGCAAATAAAACTATTTACGCCCGCATTAATACATTCAGTGTAGTAAGTTTTATCTGGATTAGGTAAAAAACTAATAATAGGCGTTTCTGGGCTCATTTTTTTGATTTTTTTTGCTGTTAAGGGTGCAGAACCATTAGATAGTTTGTAGCTTAACAAAACAACATCGAATTTAGCTGCTTTTAAGGCAGCTAAAGCCATATCAGCGGTTGCGACAAAATGTACGCGATGTGGTGTCTTACTCAATATATTGACTAACTGTATTTCTTCTAATTGACTGCCTACTCCGACGAGCAAATTGAGAGGTGCTTGTTGTCCGTGTTCAGGCCATTTTGTTGCACGTGATAGAGGAGGTTGCATGCCTTGCATAGTCAAATATCCTTTTTTTTATTCTACTTTTTAATTATAGGTGAAATCAAAATTAGCGAAGCGGACATTCTTCACATAAACTTGATATAAAATGGCAATCAAGATGGTTATGGATGACCTTATGAAACTACTGGGAATTTTTCTAGCAACGTCAGTTATTTCTGTCTTATTACCTTTTCAAGCAATTGCCAGTGAAACCAGTTGTACAAAAGTTGTTGTGACAGGTGAGCCAGGTTGGGCGCCTTATTCTTATGAAAAAAACGGCGTATTACAAGGTGTTGGTGTTGAGCTTGTAGAAATGTTGTTTGGGGAATTAGATATTCCTGTTGAAACACAATTGCCAGGCAATGTAGATGACGTAGAACATAATTTGCGTCGTAGCCGAATAGATCTGGTCGTAGGCACATTTGATAATGCAAAATATAAAGATTTTGTGTATTTGGTTGAACCAGGATATTACGAAGATGCTGTTTCAATAGTCGTATCCGAAAATCGTTATATGGATTTTTATTCTTGGTACGATCTGATGGGGCGAATTGGTTTAACCTCTAGAAATAATCAATTAGGTTATGAATTTACCGATTTTGCTAAAGATTATTTACATATCAAAACAGAAGGGACATTAGGCGCAAATTTTATTAATCTCAAAGAAGGTATTGTCGATTATTTGGTGGGCTCTCAACGTTTTTTAGAAGTAGGAGTGGGGCGCTATGGTAAACAAGGAGAATTTGAATTTTTGCCCAAATTAGTGTCTAACGAAGAAGTGTATTTTGGATTTTCATTGTCTTCAGATTGTAAGGCCTATGCACCGTATTTACGTGCCCGTGCCAAAGAATTACGCTCGAGTAATCAATTAGAACAAATGTTAACAAAACATATTACTGCTTTAACCGATAGTAATACGCTTGCAGTTGCCACCGCGAAAAAACAAACGACATCAGAAATTGAAAATCACGACATCGTTCTGCCGCTAGAAGATTCTTTATAATTATATTTAATTCTTTTTACCCACATTAAAATACAGTTGCTTTTACCAGTGGTTTTGGCATTATAGATGCTTGGCATGATGCCAAAACAAAAAAACTATTCTTGGGCAATAATCTTCTAACTATATAAAAATTAAAAGAATTCTTAAGAATAAATACAATTTAGACATACACTTGTAAACAAAGGATTGCGTTATGAGAGTGTCATCCGAATTGGTCAAGCTAGACCATAAAAACAGCTCGTCTATCGATCTGAATTCTTCAGATCTATCTGCATCTTCTTACAGTGGTTATATCCACTCACATCGTCATTGGTTATTGGCAAGCACAATTTGTGCATTGGGCGCGATTTTTTATTGTTATGAGTATTTTTTACGCGTTGCGCCTAGTGTGATGTTCTCTGAAATTATAGAACATTATCAAATTGAAGCGGTTGCTTTTGGTAATTTAGTGGCATTTTATTATTATGCCTATACGCCCATGCAATTGCCCGTTGGTGTGTTGATGGATAGATTTGGTGCCCGAATCATTCTCACACTGGCTTGTGCCTTATGTGCTATCGGTACTTTTTTATTTGTGGCAACGCCAACATTGCTTGTCGCTCAATTGGGGCGCTTTCTAGTGGGATTTGGTTCAGCTTTTGCCTATGTGGGTGTGCTTACGCTGGCAAGCAGCTGGTTGCCTTCTAGAGCCTTTGCGATGTTTGCAGGAATTGCCAGTTCTTTGGGTATGTTAGGCGCTATTAGTGGTGATTTAACGATGACTATTTTAGTAGAAGAAATGGGTTGGAAATCTACACTGTCTTATGCAGGGATAATAGGTCTAATCCTAACACCGATTATTTGGATAATTGTTAAAGACAAGCCGCATATGACTCAATCAGGAAAGATAGTTGATAAACCAAAAGAATGGCATCCATTAGCGGGTTTATATACTATCGCGAAAAAACCTCAAATGTGGCTGAATGGTTTAATTGGAAGCTTTATGTTCTTGCCTATTGTCGCGTTTGCAGAATTATGGGGTGTTCCCTTTTTAAAAGAAGGGAAAGGCTTTACTGCGCAAGAAGCAGCTCTTGGCGTATCAATGGTCTTTTTGGGCTTTGCTATAGGAGGTCCATTTTGGGGATGGCTATCAGATAGTATTCGTCGGCGTTTAATGCCGATGATGCTAGGTGCCTTACTATCATGTGCGGCGCTTTCTGTTAGTATTTATTTAAATACACTGGGATATTCGGCAATATTGTTTTTCTTATTTTTGGTAGGATTTTTTTCTTCAG
Organism: uncultured Francisellaceae bacterium; assembly: GCA_964433995.1. GTDB lineage: Bacteria > Pseudomonadota > Gammaproteobacteria > Berkiellales > Berkiellaceae > CADEEZ01. The sequence goes on from CAYSTH010000067.1 coordinate 2,723, forward strand.
CTCAAATTTTGGTTTTTGCCTTAGGAAGAGATAATAACCTACATCATCATACTGGCACAGCAATGGCTTTTACGAACATGCTCGTCATGATAGGAGGCGCTATTTTGCAACCTAGTATTGGTTACTTGCTTGATTTATCAAAAAGCTTACAGCCAGTTGCCGAACGTATGAATTATACTATAAATGACTATCATTCAGCGATGCTAGTCTTGCCAATTAGTTTATTTGTGGCATCTTTAATGATTTGTTTGTTGAAAGAAACATACTGTAAACAAACTCAGGATAGGTGACCGTACGCTAACTAGGAGGATAGGTGCCAAAATTAACGATTGAGAGTGAAATAATTCCTTATCTTAATTCTTTAATCGAGCATGGTGCCTCCTATGTTTGGCTTCAAAACTTTTATGTAGAAAAAATTAAAAATGAAGTCGCAAAAGCAATTGATAACTTGCCAGTCCATAACATTTTAGGACAGTTGCATTTGGTTCGATTATTTATTGATAATGAGGCAGTCAACCATCCCGAAAAACATCGAAAATTAATGCCAATTAGGATTTTATTTCGACACAGTGATGACTTAGTAAGTGATCTACAAAATAGATTATCTAAAGAAATATTAATTCATTTCAGCCAAGCGCCGAACTATTTTTTAGCTCAAAATGCAGAAAAAATTTTAGAAACGTTGCTTCATATACAAATTTTATTAGAAATGCGCGCAAGGCTGAATGACTCAAAACATCATCTCATTTTAGAAAAATACCCTATTCAATTTAAAGAACATCAATCCTGGCTTATTAAACAAATTCATAGCAATGTTCCTTTTCCACAACGAAAAATTAAAACAGCGTCAGCAGAGAATCTCTCTAAAAAACCTAAATGGAACTTTTCTAAAGGACAATTTGGGTATGATACCGGACCTAGTAGTATATGGTATTTTTTTCATGGAGAAACTAAGCTAGTTTTGTATTTACAACGAGAAATACTCAGTTTGATAGCAATAGGATTAACCTTCAGAGATAGAATTAATGATGTAGCTAAACAGAAATTAAACACAGAAAATTTCTTTATACAATTTCCTATGGCAACTGTCATTTTTCTTTTTCAATTGATCAATTTGAGTTTTTCACCTTATAGATTATTTAGAACAGTATTAGCTGAAATTAATCAGTTTATTTATTATTTTGCTCGTACCCTGTACGAAAATTTATTACCAATGAAACATTGTAATAAGCCAGCGTTATATTTAATGACCTTAAGTATGCAAATTGGGTTATATACTACTTTGCTGCTGAACTTTGGCTTTCCATACGATGTATTTCCTATTTTTTGGATACCTTTTACACAAACATCCTTGATGTTGAGTGCATCGTTGGTTGCTTATAATGGTGTCAGTTTAATATTAGGCTTAGGTAAATATATATATGAATTAAAATTGAAAAGTGATGTGAAAAAATCACAACATGTCGTTCCTGTTGAACCTGCACAAAAAACACAGCTACCAAATAAATCACCAGTCTATGTGCCAAGTTTAAAAAAAACGCTTTCTACTTCAAGTTTGTCATGTCATCAAAAGCTTGGAAATAACCAGAAGATAGTCATGTCAGCGACCCGTCCTACGAAGTTTTAGTGTAGCGGAAAGACAGACATACGTTAACGATAGATTTTTGGAACTATTTACCTTGCAAAAACTCTAACTGGAAAATAATGCTGGGCATCTTTTATTATGCTGATAGCTTTTCCAGTAGATTACAGTCATCATAGCAGTCGCTTTCCCTGGGCAGTTACTTTATTGTCTGTTTTGTTGTGTATTATCTATTTTACTTATCAAGCAAATGATCAGACAAATCAACAAAAAGCACTTGAATATTATTTTCAATCAAAGCTGTATCAATTGGAATTGCCTGGTTATGTAGATTATTTAACACAAAAATCTTACGATGAAAATATAACGATATTAAAACCAAACACCTCTAAAATGGAATTATATTGGCTGTCACGTGGAGATGCAGAATTTCAGCAACTGTTATCTGATGGCAAAATAGTGAAAACAACACATCCTTTTTATTGGGAGTGGTACACAAGGCATCGGTATTATCAATATTTATTAAACCTAGATACAACGAATTTAGATGGCTTTAAATCAGCCGCCCCATCGATAGATGATGCATTAACAAGCATATTTCTGCATGGGAGTTTCCTACATTTATTGGGAAATGTATTATTTTTAATTTTTATTGGTCGATATGTAGAAGCTTATTTGGGGGGGCATTATTACATTAATCAGTTTTGTGGCGCTAGGAATGGCATCGGTAGGAGCCTATTATTTTTTAACTCTGCCAACACTGTATCCATTGGTGGGGGCATCAGGCGCTATCGCAGGGTTAATGGGTATTTTTACGATATTGTATCAATCAGAAAAATTGTCCTTTTTTGTGAATGTTTTTTTCTTTTCAGGCATATTTAGATTTAAAGCAATTTTATTATTGCCCATTTGGATTGGCTGGGAGTGTTTGCAAAATTTATGGCTAAGTGTTGATAGTGTTGCCTATACAGCTCATATAGGTGGGTTATTTATTGGCGCAGTAATGGGTATTTTTCTAACAAGATTATTACCACAATTAAATTTGAAGAAAAGTCATAATCCTATTCATTTGCAATTTAATCAACAATATTCACAGGCACTTTATTTTTTAACTAATTTAGATTTCCCTGAAGCTAAAAAAAGATTATTTGCATTGCATGAACAATATCCTGATGAAAGAGCTGTTTTATACAAACTGTATGTTATTTTAAAACTCGATCCACATTCTTCGCAATATAAAGAAATTGCACAAAAAATACTTAAATTAAAATTATATGATCCTGATGAATTGGCGATACAAAGTGAAGTGAATACACATTATCATTATTATTATGCTAAATCATAGGACGTTGTTGATGAGTGACATTAAACTGAAGTATTTTTTGTAGTTCAACAGCTTCTGAATAGCTATCGCTATGTTTAAATTTTTGAGAAATAATATCAAGTGTTTGTTGAGCATTTGTATCTAAATTAACTTCTACGTAAGCTTTGGCTAAAATAAGTAATGCCTCGGGCAAATTGACAAAATAAGGACTTTTTTCATGCAAATCACTCAGAAGGCGAATCACCAATTGATACTGCTTGCTGAGTAAAAAATGTTTAGCTAATTGAAAGTTAATTAATGGTTCTGAGATGACAAAATAAGGATATTTTTTCAACGTAAATTCAAAAACAGAAACTGCTTTTTTAATGTTATTTTGTAAGAATAATTGATTTATCCATCTATTAACAAATTGACCTATTCTTTTATCATCCTGAACAGTAAGTAAAAATTTTAGGTAAAAATCTAATAATGCAACAGAGCGAGTATGCATGATGGTCGGTTTAAAAAAATCATGAATGGATTCGTAATGACCGTTTTCTAAGTGTTTTTTCAGATAGCTCAGATCTTTTTCATCATCATTTAATTCTAAAGAATTATTTTTGTCGACCCCTAAATCACATAATACATAAGCAAATACTAAAAATAAATAAGCACCCAATCCAACGCTAAAAATTTGAGAAAATTCTGAACTTGTCCAAGTTGAGATGTAATAACAAACAGTTTTATAGCCTAGAGTCATTAAAATAAGTGTCGTAAAAGAAAAAAAATATAGAGATAAATTTTTAAATATATAAGAAAAAATAATAAAAGGATTGATGGCAGATAATAACCCGCCTCGAGTAAGCAAACTACTTAACATCGCAGGTGAAAAGAGCAATAGAAATAAGCTATAAATGGTAATGATAAAAGTAGATTCATCAAAATGATAAAATGGATAGAGTAAGGCGCAACAGAAAATACTGAGTTCACATATAATATTGAGATGCTTGTTATAAAATGCTTGACCAAAAGAAGGAATATTTTTTTTTGAATTTATGTTGTTAAGGTAAATACAAATAAATTGACTGCATAATAACAAAAAAGCAAATCCATTTCCCATGACTTTGTAAGATAATGATAATAATTCAGTTGCTGCAGGGGCATAAAAAGCAATAAAAGAGGTTGTGCTAATAAATATAAATAAAACCAGGGCATTACTGCCTAATAAAGCTAGCTTAAAATAGGTATGTAAATTTACCCAGGGCGAAGGTTTAATTGCTTTCATAGCCTAAGTTTAGGCTAAATTTAGGTACCGATGTGCTCTGATCGCTGGTAAAAATGGAAAAGGATCAAGCCTAACGTCATTTCGTATATGTCGACTTTTATCTTTGGTCATTTTTGTTTTAGGTGGTTTAAATTCGGGCCAGGGTTGATTTACGGTAGTGGGAAAAAAAATAGGAATGGGGCCTTTAACCATGATACGTTCTTTTGGCTGGCTTGGTTCCATAACTAAATTTGCGCGGAGGTGTGGCGCTAAATTCTGCACAATTGCCAAAGGCTCTTTGGAAGGTAATTGAGCTAGCTTTTCGAGTTGTAAAACAATTCCTTCATCGGAGAGATTTTTTTTTCGGAGTAATTTTTCGGCTTCTGCAACGGTAATTCTTTTGATGGAACGAGTATTAGCCCAAGTCCAGCTAATTTTTAAAGGCGCTGATTTTAAAATAGGAATTTTTCGATAGCATTGTTTTAAATGTAATTTGGCTAGATCCATGGTTCTAAGATGAGCAGCAGTAGATCCATGTCGCTTATGTGAAATAAAATGATTAAAAGTTTGAGACAGTTCATCATCAAGCAAATTAGGTTTTACTTTTTTTAAAGCGAGAATAGCCTGTTTAAAATTATCTTTTTGATGATTTAAGGCAAAAACTATTTCAAGCGTAGATTCAGACGCACCGACAAATCCAGCACAAACAATAATTTCTCTTGGAGCTTGAGCAGGTAAATATTCATATTGATTCAAAATATGAATGATTTTTTCTCTAATAGAATATTGTGGTGGAAAATTGAAAAAACCATTGCTATCGGCAGCCCAAGCCATAAGACAACTTTCATTTAATATTGCTTGATTTAGGTTTTCTTGTGTTAAAAGCATGGTACCAAAAGTTTCGATTACCTCTTGTCGAAGCAATGCGATTGATTTGGTTTCTGGTTTAGTTATTAATTTAATGTGTGATGTATTATCAATGACTGTCATAAAATAGAAGTTCTTATTTTCCTTGATGTAGTGTACAGCACTGGCTAAAAAAACAACATACATAATATCAGAATGTAAATAGTTAGTTGTTAACTATAATTATGTTACAGAGCCAGTATTGGCATTATTATATGGTATTCAGTAACCTATGCATATATTAATTGCAGATGATACTCAAACAGATAGATTGCTTTTGGGTGAATACGTTAAAAAATTCGGATACACGCCTATTTATGCAGTGAATGGTCGTGAAGCGGTAGAACAATTTAACCGGTTTAAACCCGATCTCTTAATTTTAGATGTAGAGATGCCTATTTTAAATGGGTATGAAGCAGCCAAAGAAATTAGAATATCGTGTCACTCAGAACAAGACTGGGTCCCCATTATTTTTTTAAGCTCGCATATTGATGACGAAAGTATTGTTCGTGGGATTGATAGTGGTGGCGATGATTATTTAACTAAACCCGTTTCTTTAATTGTCTTGAAAGCTAAAATCGATGCGATGCGTCGGATTGCCATGATGCATAATAAATTAATCGATGTAGGTAACCAATTAAGATTAGCCAATCAAAATTTGTTGGCCACGAATATGATGTTATCAGATTTATCTTTAACCGATCCATTGACAGGTGCAGCTAATCGTCGTGCATTTGAAGAATATATTGAAAGAGAATCTCGTTCGGTATTAAGACGTGGATCCACTTTAGCTATCTTAATGATAGATATAGATAATTTCAAGCGATACAACGACACAAATGGTCATTTGTTAGGAGATACTTGTTTAAGACTGGTTGCCAAAGCTATTAACCAAAAACTTAAACGTTCTTCAGACATGCTTGCAAGATACGGTGGTGAGGAATTTGCCGTTATTTTACCTGATACGTCATTAGAAGGTGCAAAACACCTTGCAGAAACATTACGAGAAACTATTGAAAATCTAAGAGTTGAAGATAGAGGCAAGGATGTTCAAGGACTCGTGACAATCTCCATAGGGGTGGCTTGCAGTGAGCCTAATAAACCTTTTGTGACAAATTCTTTAGTGAATTCGGCAGATACTGCGCTTTATCAAGCAAAAGCTGAGGGTAAAAATAGGGTCATTTTATCTACTTCAGTTTTGGAATCACCTGACAACGCTCATCATTCTCATTATCCTGAAGCAAAATATGGTTGATAATGGCCACTTTATGATAGAGTGTGGCCATGAAAACAACTGGATATATACAAAAATTAGCAAGTACGAACTCTAACCAAGTTAGTTATTTTCTACCTATTGGCTCAGAACAACTATCACTTAATCCATTAATTGGTCAAACAATTACATTAACCTATTTAAATAAAATAGAATGTATTGCTTGTCATAAACCAACTAAGAAAAGCTTTCAACAAGGATATTGTTTTCCTTGTAGCCAGAAATTAGCGAGATGCGACTTTTGTATTATCAAGCCTGAACGTTGTCATTATCATTTGGGCACTTGTCGGGAACCAGAATGGGGTGTTGCCCATTGTATGATCCCACATATTGTTTATTTGGCAAATTCGTCTGGACTAAAGGTAGGCATTACACGATATCATCAAGTACCTACTCGTTGGATAGATCAAGGCGCCATTCAGGCATTACCCATTTTCGAAGTCCCTTCGAGAAGAATCTCAGGTTTTGTAGAAGTGGCTTTAGCAAAATTTATTGCCGATAAAACACATTGGCAAAAAATGCTAAAAAATGACACAAGCTTTTTAAACTTACAAGAAGAGTTTCAAAAAATAAAACCGGTTATTTTAGAAGCATTACAACCTGTTTATGAGCAGTTTGGTCAACAATCAATAAAACATTTACAAGATGCGGTTGAAACGCATATCCATTACCCTGTTTTAGAATATCCCACCAAAATTCAAGCACTTTCCTTTGATAAACAATCAGACATTTCAGGAAAATTGCTTGGCATCAAAGGTCAGTATCTTATTTTAGATAAAGGCGTCTTAAATATTCGTAAATTTACAGGTTACCATCTGTCTTTTGATTGCTAATAGGTCAAAATTTAAAAAAACTGAACCTTAAAAGCTTCATCTAAGTCTCACACAGAGTAAAAGTTTGCTGTGGGGCTATATTTTATGTCAGATAATTTTCAAGAGACGGTAGAAAAAAAAGAACAGGCACTCAAAGATATCATGCATAAAGCCATGGATGATTATATTTTACATATTGAACATTACATTCACTATATTCACGATAGAACAGCACCAGAATATAAAAATATTCCTTCTGATTTAAAAACAGCCCTTAAAGAGTATGGTGTTGATGAGCTACAACGCTTTCATATCACAAGGCTTATCCATGATGAAGATACTGTTATCGATCGTTACGTCAAACAAATTTTGCAGTCGAATGATCCCAGGCAAAAATTAGAAGAAGTATTTGATTCGAATTTATTTGTGAATCAAGATGTTTATTTAGGGCGTGTATTTAAATTTTCTGATGCAGAGAAAGAGAACATGTATAAAGTGGTTGATGAGATTTTGTTATTAAAAAATACAAGTGCATCAAATACTAAGAAATTGAAAGTTTAATTTAATACTTTAATATATTATATGTAGCAGGTGAGTATCATGTCAGACAATACAAAAAGAACACAACAAGAACATTTTGAAGCATTAGAAAAAATAAATGTAGAGCAACAACGGAGAAGTT
>CAYSTH010000068.1:0-10475 GCA_964433995.1 uncultured Francisellaceae bacterium
AATAAACACCCATCCCAAAATTGACGCCATTTAATATTGTTAATTTTAGAGCGATAATCGATACCTGGTGGACGTATAATCAAAGTGCCCAACACCAAAAATAAGGCATAATATAATCCAGAAAAAGCGGTAGCATAAGCAATGGGCCAAGCGGCAAAAATAGCGCCTGCTGCTAAAATAAACCAAACCTGATTTCCTTCCCACATGGGACCAATCGTATTAATTAAAACACGTCGCTCATCGTCTTTTTTACCAATAACAGGCAATAAGGCTGACACACCCATATCACTGCCACCCATAATGGCAAAACCTATTAACAGCAAACTAATTAAGACGAACCAAATTACTTTTAAAACAAAATAATCAAAAATCATTTGGCCACCTCAAAGTGATAACGTTTGAGCCCCAAACTACTTGGCCCCAATCTAGCGTATTTAAACATTAAATAAAATTCGACAACTAACAGAGCTGAGTACAAAGCAATAAGACCTAATAAACTGGTTAACACTTGCCCTGTTGAGACACTCGATACCCCTAAAAAGGTAGGCAAGACTTCACCAATCGCCCAAGGTTGACGACCATATTCTGCCACAATCCAACCACATTCAATGGCTATCCAAGGCGCTGGTATGCTCCATAATGCTAATTTTAATAACCATCTGTTTTCTAATAATCTAGATCGGATGTTTAACCAAAACGCGCAAACTAATAAAGCAAGCATCCAAAATCCTAACCCCACCATTATTCTAAAACTCCAGAATAACGGAGCAACATGCGGAATGGTATTTTTAGCCGCTTCTTTTACTTGTTCTGGTGTGGCATTCACGACTTCTTTTGTATATCTTTTAAGCAGTAAACCATAGCCTAGATAATCACGATATTTTTCAAATTGTTCGCGATTTTCTGGTGTATTGCCATCAGGAGATTTTAAAATCTGTAAATAACGATACGCTTCTATGCCTTCAAGAATATAACGTTCATGTTGAGCTATCAGCTCTTTTAAACCAATCACAGGTGTATCAATAGAACGCGTGGCTATCAATCCTAACATATAAGGGATTTTAACGGCGTAATCGGTGGTTTGTTTTTCTTGATTAGGCAAACCAAATAAAGTAAAAGAAGCCGGTGGCGCATGTGTTTCCCACTCTGCTTCAATAGCCGCAAGTTTTGCTTGTTGTACGGCACCCACTTCATAACCACTTTCATCGCCTAACACGATAACCGATAAAATAGATGCTAAGCCAAAGCCTGCTGCAATCGCAAACGAACGACGAGCAAAAGCAAGGTCGCGACCTTTTAATAAATAATAACTACTGATACCTAATACAAATATACTACCCGTAACATAGCCAGACGCCACTGTATGCACAAATTTAACTTGCGCGACTGGGTTAAAAAATACTTCACTGAGTGATGTCAGCTCCATACGCATGGTATTATAATTAAAGCTTGCACCAACTGGATTTTGCATCCACGCGTTGGCAATTAAAATCCATAATGCCGATAAATTAGCACCTAAAGCGAGCAGCCAAGTTACCATCAAATGCTTGGCTTTTGATAATCGATTCCAACCGAAGAAAAATAAACCAATAAAAGTCGATTCTAAGAAAAAGGCCATCATCCCTTCAATGGCTAATGGAACCCCAAAAATATCACCCACATAATGGGAGTAATAGGCCCAATTGGTACCAAATTGAAACTCCATGGTAATACCGGTTGCCACACCCATCGCAAAATTAATGGCAAATAATTTTCCCCAGAAACGGGTCATATCTTTATAAATTTCTTTACCGGTGAGCACATACACCGATTCCATAATGGCTAAAATAAAAGACAAGCCTAAAGTTAAAGGGACAAATAGAAAATGATACAGTGCCGTTACAGCAAACTGTAAACGAGACAAATCAACCATGGTTTCATTGATGAGCATTAGATTCAGCCTTTAAATCAAAAAGATATTCGGTAGTACGGGTGAGTCGATCAGCTTTTTCGATTGGGTGACTAAAAAAAAGCTTATGCAGAAAAAAAAGTAAAAAAACTTTCAAAATCAGAATAAATGTCAGTTCTTTGGCTAAGTTTTTACTTATTAGCATGCGGGGTTGCCACCATAATTTTGAAAATCCGGATCTAACACAACCCAATCCGTTGGATGTCACCAAGATAACCCCATTGAACTAAAATGGCAAGAAATTGAACAAAACCCGCAAGAAAAAGTACCCCTAATGCTGCATTAACTGAGAATGATTATCATTGAAAAATTTTATAGAGACATTGCAATTGTCATCTCTATGTTTAAAAATATGTCATACAACATAAAAATAATTAAAAACACGAACAAATGGATTTAATGCATGAGAGAGTTGACAAACAATGATTTGATTTATATCTCTGGCGCTAGCTTTATGAAGCGACTATTTTCTAAAGCCGAATCTATTGAAGCAAAGCAATATTGGCAAACCTCTAACGTCGCAGGCACTCTTTTTATAATCACCACACTCTTAAGTACGGCTGCCACTGCGGTTGTCAGACCGAATACCCCTTTATGGGGCTTGCCTGTTAATCTAAGTTTAGGCTTAGGTTTATCTGCAACCACTTATGTCATAGGTGAAAGCCTAGAATGGGCATATTCTGATACACCAACATATATTATTCATTTCAAACGCTAAAATTTGGTTGTATTTTAAATGGTTTATGACTAACATCACAGACTGACTTGTTGTACCATCTTGCAGTTGGATAACTTCATGGCGTTAATCAAAGCTTCTTTTGAAATGATTACCGAGATCTTAACTCAGGCCAATGCCAACCCGATGTTAGCTCGTGCCCAACATTTTTTAAAAAAAATTCAATTTCGACCACATGAAAAAATTCTCGATGTGGGTTGTCGTGATGGCGTTATCAGTTTTAATCTCGCAAAACAGTATCCAGATATTCATATCACGGCATTAACCAAATCTCGTGAATTTTATAAAATGGCCAAAAATCGCCTACCTACCTCTGGATTGACTAACCTTAACATTCATCATTGGGATCTCACTCGTTTACCCTTTCATGAACAATTTGATACTGCGGTTTCGTTTTGTTTTTTCCATTGGACAACTGATAAACAGTGGGTGCTCAATAATATTTCTCAAGCCATGAGATCTAACGGTCGCGTTTTTATGCAATTTTTCCCCGATCATTCTCGAGAGCGCTTTGATGGTTCGGTGCGAGAAGTGGTAGAAAAAGAAAAATGGTGTCCTTATTTCAAAAAATATGAATCCAACATGCAATCCATTACCCCAGGTAAATTCGCTATGATGGCCGAAAATTCGGGGTTAAGCATTAAAACCATTGAAGTCGTCAGACCTAGATTGAGCTTTCCCAATTTAAACATTTTTCAACATTGGGTGATGTTGGTCTGCAATTATGTTGATTATATACCGCAAGCTCGGGTACAAGAATTTGTCGATGAAGTCTGTGAAGCATACTTTAAACAAAATCCGCAAGATGATTCTGGTAAGATTCATCATGCAGATTATTTATTAGAAGCAGAACTTCTTAAAGTTTAAAATTAATGCCACTTAGGTCTATTCATTTGTTTTTTGCGCAACTCTTCTTGCTTTAATTCTGCTTGCGCTTTGGCTTCTAATTCTCTAAAAAAATCTAAAGCCAACGTCATTGAACTAGGATTTGCTCTTAACTTATTCAATGCATCAGACATGTGAGGTGAGTTACCATTAGCAGCAGGCACTTGATTATTAGCTGAATTATCAGCAGGCTGCTGGGTTTCTTTTGGCATTCTGTTAAATAGCGCCAAAATACGGCGAAGCATATCGCTTAAAAACTCGCGAAAAGGTTTCGCATAATGCGAAATGATATCCAGAATTTCTTGTAAAATTTGCATAAAAGCTCCAAATAAACGGCATAATTCATTTTTTAAAAAAAGAGCATGGTAAACTTATTCATGCATATAAGCTAGAAAACTCATCTGGAAAAACAAACCATTTATCTGAGCTGTAGACTTAAAGGATAAAAATAATAGATAAACGGCATGTATTGGATATTAGCAGATATTTGAGTATGCTATTTATTCTTCAAATAAACGGAAAGAATAAAGCTCATGGAAAGAATATTTTGTTCATTTACTGCCTATTTATTTATTATCATTATTAGCATGGGAGGCATATCCCCTATTTCTCATGCTAAAGAAATAAATAAAAAAACAACCTCTGAAGTTAAAGTTGCTAATACCGAGCTCGATAATATAAAAAAGACACTCAACCAAATGGTTGATGCGGTTAATCAAAAAAATAGTACTAAATTAACCGAATTATTAACTCAAGATTTTACACTTATCACGCTTGAAAATAAAAAAATCACTCCCCTACCAGCTTTTTTAGATTACTTTAACGACCTATTTAAAGGCAAAACAGCACCTGTTAAAAATTTAATTTTGGATATACAACCTGATCCTGAGCCTATCTATCTCGATGCCAAAATAGCCATCATACAAGGTACAGCTAATGAGCAATTCTTTTATTACAAAGGCGATGATCAAGTTTTACATACACGTTGGACAATGGTGCTAGAAAAAAATAAAACCAGCCAATCTGAATGGCAAATCAGTGCGATCCATCATTCTAGCGGCATCACACAAAGTATGCTCGCTTCTTTGCAATCTCAAATGCTCAAAACAGCTTTAGGTGGATTGGTGGTTGGGTTAGTACTCGGCATGATGTTTATTTCGCTTTCGAGAAAAGCCAAACGATAACCATTTCTAATATTTCTAAAAAACAAGGTTAGGATATGCGAAACATTAAAATAATCGAATACACAAAAATATCCGGTGGCACAATGAAAGAAGATCTTAAAATGGTCGCTTATGGTATTGCTTTTATAGTAGGAGGGACAACAACTGCATCTATTGCTCGCACAATGGGACCATTAGCAACGCTTATTGGCACACCTGCCGGTGCAATAGGATTAGGACTTCTTTGTACACCTGTATTTCCAGTTGTTGGCACTATTTGTGGCGGTTTTGCAGGTGGTGTAACGGGATATTATTTCAGCTCCTCTTTTGCAGAATTGAGCGGTTTTATTTGGGGAGGTTCAATATCAAGCGCTGCAGCTTATTATGTATTACATGATTTTTAGCAACTCATGAGGCATAGAGAAAAAAGGACTATGATCGGTTGGTAGTTTAACAATATTTTGTATCTTTGCATTATGTGCCATACGCAATTGATTATGGATATCAATCCCCTTATCTTCTGTGCAGGCAATATATTGTTTGGCTACCCTACCAAAATTATCGGCAGAAAGCTTAATAGTTTGGTTCATAGGCAACAAAGGTTCGATTTGTAAATGTGTTAAGGCAAAATTAAAATCTTCGTCTGAGCATCGATGAAAAAAAACCTCTCGAACCAATTCAGGTTGAGATAAATCAAATACCATCTGATTTTTAGATACATCAGCTTTAAGAAAGGTATGCGTATTGGTGGTACCATTCTTTGCTTCTAACATTAACGAACTCTTATTTTCTGGTACAAAAGCCGCAATATAAATTATCTTTTGAATAAGATGCGGTATAGATTCGGCTATTTGACTCGCCATGACGCCAGCAAAACTATGTGCCACTAAAATAACAGGCTGTTTCTGAGCTGTGATTAAGGTCATGAGTTCTTTTGTATAAGTTTTTAAGCTAATTCTAGAAAAATCACATGGATTATTCCCATGGCCCGCAAAATCATGCTCTATTACCTGATGCCCTGCCTGTTGTAATAATGGCGTAATATATTTCCAACACCAACTGGCGTGCCACGCACCATGTAATAATATATAAATGCTATTTGAAGACATAAACAAATCCTGCTCCTGCATAAAATCCATCCATTGAGCCTACAACATAATTAGCATTAACATTTAAACCAAAGTTTTTAGTCATCCAATAAGTGTTGCCAAGCGTTGTTGTCACAGACTTTAGGTTATTTTTTTCAAATAAATTAATTTTACCTAAACTGCCTAAATCGAGCTCAAAATCGTCGCTATCAATATGAGTATAATTATATCTAGCCGAAAGGTAAGTATCCCATTTATTTTTTTTGTACCCTATGGTTGGGGCAATATAAACATAAGATGAACTGCTCCCACCACCTACACTGGATTCTACCGAAAAAGAAGCCCCTTGTTCTTTATTGTTTAAAAAACCATATTTAGCAACAACACCTGTCACAAAATCGGCGAAATGAAATTCTGATAATAAACCCAACTCGAGGTTTTCAGTGACACCATAACTAAATCTAGCATAGGGTATTTCACCATTAAGGGTGACACCACCTTGAAAAGCAGCCGTTTCTTTCTCCAGCGTATGTGCTGAGTGATTGCTTGAAAAAGGCGAAAATGAACACCCCCCTAAGCCTAGGAGCATAATAAAGGCAGTCGATTTAATGACTATTTTATACAACATAGACATATCCCAAAAAATAGTGCTCGCAGTATATATAAGCACGTTATAATATCAATAGAATGAATGAAGAAACGAACAACTGGTACTTATACCTCATCAGAACACAACAAGGCGCTTTGTATACAGGCATCACCACAGATGTCAAAAGACGCTTTTCAGAACATAGTGCACAGGGACTAAAATGTGCTAAAAGCCTACGCGGCAAAGCGCCACTCGAATTGGTATTAAAACACTTTGTTGGCACAAAATCAGATGCCTTAAAATTAGAATATAAAATTAAGCAACTCGATAAACAGCAAAAAGAATATTTAATTAAACATAAAAGTTTATTACAACTTGGCTTAATATAATTTTTTATGAGCAGACATCAAACACTCGATAAACACGTCAAAATCAATATAAATTGGGTAAAAAAACTCCCTGCTGTTTCAAAAGTAGTCATTGGTTTTTCAGAATCGTGTAGACACAAATATGCACCAGGTTATATTCGTTTTAAATCAGATGTTGATGGCGGCATCAAAATAAATGCTTATTCTGGCAAAGGCGTCACTGATATATTTATCAAAATCGACCCTATTGCCGAACGTGAAGCCGTCAAAGCAGGCATTTTAAACAGATTTGGTTAAAAAACTTAAGTTACTTATTGACTCATATTTTCAGAAAAGATATGTTTAATCTGCAGTATAACTTTTTTAAGTCATTTAACTTATCCGGGTAAAAAGATGAAAAACTTAACGACTCTCGACCTACATGCTATTTCAGGCGGTAATGCAGAACAGTTAACCGTAACGCAAAAAATTTCTCTGGCAGGTATTTCAGATAAATGCATTAATATTTTATTAAATAATGTTGTGAATTCAAATATTCACACTGAAGAAGAACAAAACAAAATGTACATTCAAATATTAGGTCATTGCACCTTATCTGAAATAAACCTATTGGATGAGCGTAGCGATGCTGCACCATTTCTAACAGTAAATTATAAATAATCTTCTTTATTAAATCATCAAATGGAACGTAACATGAAAAATTTAAACAAAGCTTCGCTCAAGCAAATAGCAGGTGGCGAGAAATTCTTTTTAATGACTTCTACTATTGATATTGAAGGTATTCCTACTTCTTGTATTGATAGATTCTTTAATGCAAGTAGCAATATGACCCTCGTTGGCACACTCGAAGACAATTTGGGTTCTATGCTCACAAGCAACTGTGAAGAATATCAAAATTTTACTGGTTCACGCAGTCATTCATATGAATCCAATCCGGTTTCTTTGCTGCTGATTGAAGAATAATTTTTTTCAAATAGCTCATAACAACATCCCCCCGCTCTTTTTCGTTTTACTCAAAAGAGCGGGGGGATGTAGGTTGACGCTTGCCTTGACACCCCCGAAATCTATCGCTATTATCAGGATAGGCTCCATTTATATCTATTTCATAAATAGGCTTTTAAATATCATGTATTTATTAAATTTAAAAAATCAAACACATGCCAGCTGGCGATGGTGCAAAACCGTCTCCTAGGCTTTTGGATTGATTTTAATTAAATTTATTAAATAGAGTACATTGATATGACCACATACTCATACCATCATTGTTTTACACACATTTACTGCCCTACTTTTGTCATAGCTTCTTGGCGATAAGCCTAATCTACACGTTTATTTTTCAAAAAAACTGATTTTGATCTCCTCTTTATCTTGATTAGGGTAATTTGCTATGCGTCATAAAAAAATATTCATTTTTTCTATTATATTCATGGTTTTGTTCATAAGCTCTATTCCGATATTTAAATATGCTTCTCTTTCTAATATCAGTACACAATCTAATATGCCTATTATTGCCATCGCCAATTATGGCCCACATAGTTCATTACAAGCTTCGATTGCTGGCATTAAAAAAAAGTTAGCTGAACAAGGATTTATCGAGAATAAAAATATTCATTATGAAATCATGGATGTGAGTTTTGATGCGACTTTGATTCCACAGATGATAGCCAAATTAAAACAATTTTCGCCTAAAGTGATGGTTGCTATCACAACCCCTGTTGCTCAATTTACCAAAAATAGTGTTCGTGATATTCCTATTGTTTATAATGTGATTACCGATCCCGTATCAGCCGGGCTCATTCAAAGCCCTCATTCATCTTGTCAAAATATGACTGGTAGTTCTGATAAACAAAATCTAAATTTATTCTTAAGTTTCACCAAAAAGCTTTTACCCAAAGCTCAGACTATTGGCATTTTATATGCTCCTTCTGAAACAAATGATGTGGCATTGGTAAAAATGATGACAGATGCTGCCACTAAATTAAACATGAAAGTGATTGCTTTGGCTATTGAGCATGTTCGAGATATGCAAATTCGCTTACAAGCTTTTAAAAACAAAGTCGATTTGATTTATGTGGGCGGCAGCGGTCCTATTTTGCCTTCTTTGCCCATTATTGCTAAGTTGGCAGATAAAATGGGCATTCCTGTTTTTAGCGTAGAATCTGATGCTGTTATCAAAGGTTATGTTTTGGCGAGCTTTGGGGTAAATTATCATCAAATCGGTCAAAATGCCGGTAAATTAATTGCTGATATACTAAATGAAAAAAACATAGCAAAACTCACGCCACTTTACCCACAAGAAAAAGATCATCATGGATATATTAATATAAAAAAAGCAACTACCTTAAATATTTCTATTCCTAAAAACATGCCTCAAGCCACCCTTGTTGGAGGTGATTTATGATGAAAAATAAATTCATATTACCTGAAAAGAATTTATATTTTTGTGGTCATTCTCTAGGCCCCATGCCAATCTCTGCCTATCAACAAGTAGAAATGACATTAAAACAATGTGCACAATCTGGCGTTAAATCATGGAATGAACATCATTGGATTGATTTACCCAAACACGTTGCAACTAAAATTGCTCCATTAATAGGTGCGAAAGTGCATGAAGTTATCATTAGTGATTCGACTTCTGTAAATTTATATAAGGCTTTAAAGTGTGCTTTATATATGAATTCTAGTCGTAAAATAATTCTAACAACTGAAGATATTTTCCCGGCGGATTTATATATTACTGACGGTGTTTGTATGTTCGATCAAAAATATCAAACAAAAAAAATATCTATTCAAAATTTAAGCACTGAATTGAATACTGATGTAGCAGTTTTAATATTAAGTCACGTAAACTATCGCGATGCCAGTGTATTAAATATCTTTAAAATCACCCAAATTGCTCATCAGAAAGGCATTTTAATCTTATGGGATTTATCACATAGCGTCGGTATTTTGCCTATAGATTTAAATAAATCTTATGTCGACTTTGCCGTAGGTTGTACTTATAAATATCTAAACGGCGGACCAGGCTCCCCTGCTTTTATTTATGTAAATGAACAACATTTACCGCAGGCTAAAAGCCCTATTTGTGGTTGGATGGGGCATAAAAAACCCTTTGATTTCAATAATATTTATCAATCAGAGGGTATTAACAAATTTATGGGGGGCTCGCCAGCTATTTTAAGTTTAGCTGCATTAAATGGTGCTTTAGATATATATCAAGATTTAAATATTCAAGCATTACACCAACAAACTCAGCAATATTCTGAGTATTTAATATCACAGCTTGAAAAATTAGGTTTACAAATAATTACACCTAAAACATCTAATTCAAGAGGTGGGCACATGGCTTTTTTACATCCTGAGGCGTATCAACTTTCTCGGGCATTATTAGCACATAATGTCATTATTGATTATCGCGAACCTAACCTCATACGCATGTGCATCAATCCTTTATATATTAGCTTAAATGATATAAATCAGGCTGTTTGCACACTTGAAACTATTCTCAAAAACAAAATTTACCAACATCCTGAATACCAAAACAGAAAAAAGGTAACTTAATATGAAATTTTTTATAAAAAAAATATTAAATCAATCTTCTTTTTCAATAGAAGAAAGTTATGATTTATTTCAACAATTTAATATCAGCCCACTTGAACAACAAGCCGCTATCCTCGCTTTGCTACAAACCAACCCAT
>CAYSTH010000069.1:0-10410 GCA_964433995.1 uncultured Francisellaceae bacterium
CCAATTTAAAAAACTCGGCGTGAATTTTAAAGAAATTAGTTTACCTAATCTGTCTTATTCGGTTCCTGTTTATTATGTTGTCGCTCCTGCCGAATGTTCCTCTAATTTATCTCGTTATGATGGAGTGAGATTTGGTCATCGTTCGACTAAAGCCACCAATCTAGAAGAATTATATAAACTCTCTCGTGCAGAAGGTTTTGGTGCAGAAGTCAAACGCCGAATTATGATTGGCACTTATGCCCTTTCTTCAGGATATTATGATGCTTATTATCTTAAAGCTCAAAAATTGCGTGAAAAAATTGCACATGACTTTACACTTGCTTTCAATGAAGTCGATCTTATTTTGAGTCCAACTGCGCCTACCACTGCATTTAAACTAGGCGCGAAATCAACCGATCCATTAGGTATGTACTTGCAAGATATTTATACTATTGCAGTGAATTTGGCAGGTTTAGCCGCCATCAGCTTACCCGCAGGGTTTGTAGAAAAAATGCCAATTGGTGTTCAACTCATTGGTAACCATTTTAGTGAACCAAAGTTATTAAATGCGGGCCATCAATTTCAATTACATACCGAACATCACCAAAAAACGCCGATTGGTTTCGAATAATTTAGATAAGCGAGATAAGCATGACAGCTAATATACATACTGAGACTGAATGGGAAACCGTGATAGGGCTAGAAGTTCATGTTCAATTATTAACACAATCTAAAATATTTTCTGGCTGTTCGACACGATTTGGTGCCGAGCCAAATAGCCAAGCTTGTGCTTTAGATTTAGGTCTACCAGGTACTTTACCTGTATTAAACAAAGAAGCCGTCAATATGGCTATCAAATTTGGATTGAGCACGAATGCGGAGATTACCCCTATATCTGTTTTCGCGAGAAAAAACTATTTTTACCCTGATTTGCCAAAAGGATATCAGATTAGCCAATATGATAAACCCACGATTGGCAAAGGTTTTCTAGATATCGAATTTAAAGATAACCAAGATAATTTAGTTAAAAAGCGAATCGGGATAACACGCGCCCATTTAGAAGAAGATGCGGGTAAATCTCTACACGAAAATTTCCATAATTTATCTGGTATTGATTTAAATCGTGCGGGCACGCCTTTATTAGAAATTGTTTCTGAACCGGATATTCGTTCTGCAAAAGAAGCTGTTGCGTATCTTAAAAAATTACATGCTTTAGTCTGTTATTTAGGGATTTGTGATGGCAATATGCAAGAAGGTTCGTTTAGATGTGATGCTAACGTTTCGGTTAGACCCAAAGGCAGTGATAAATTTGGGACACGTACTGAAACTAAAAACGTGAACTCCTTTAAATTTGTTGAACAAGCTATTAATCACGAAGTTGCCAGACAAATTGAACTCATTGAATCTGGTGGTACCGTACGTCAACAAACACGGTTATTTGACCCCGTCAAGCAAGAAACCCGTCCAATGAGGGACAAAGAAGAAGCGAATGATTACCGCTACTTCCCCGATCCTGATTTACTGCCTGTAGTGATAACCCAAGCACATATAGATAGAATCAAGACCGAGATGCCTGAATTACCTGATGCAAAATGCCATCGTTTTATCAGTGAATATGGTCTGACCACATATGATGCTCAAACGCTTACAGCTGAAAAAGAAATTGCTAATTACTTTGAACAAGCTTTAGGATTCATGACTAAACCTGATGCTAAACTCATGGCCAACTGGGTAATGGGCGAGCTAAGTGCTGCTTTAAATAAAGAAAACCTATCTATTACTCAGTCTTTGCTTTCATCTAAAGCTTTTGCTGAACTACTAAACAGAATCGTAGACAATACTTTATCTGGAAAAATAGCCAAAGTGGTATTTGAACATATGTGGGAAGCAAAAGGTGCTCGCTCCGCAGATGAAATTATTCAAGAAAAAGGACTCAAGCAAGTCACTGATACCGGTGCCATAGAAAAAATTGTTGATGAAGTCATTGCTAATAATCTTGGACAATTCAAAGAATTGCAATCAGGCAAAGACAAGCTGTTTGGCTTTTTTGTAGGTCAAATAATGAAATTGTCTAAAGGACAAGCAAATCCTCAACAAGTAAACGATATATTACAAGCTAAAATAAAACAGGGACAATAATTTTTCTATAAAAAATTAACCAACTAAAGATGAGTTTGCCATACTTAATGCATGGTAACCTTGCTTTGGTTGGTCAATATGACGAATTTATTTTTTTCTCCCCCTTCTCCTCAACTTTTCAACACATTGACCACCTGCCATTTTTTAGATCTTGAGCATGTTTTAAGTAAAATAGATTTAAGTGTTCATCATAAAGAACTCTTAAAATATATATCTCTATTTCACCAAAACAATCGTTCTTATCGTGCTTTTATTATTGCTGAGAAATTACTGGCTTGTGGACTTTATGTTCCTGAAAAAGATTATGAGTTTATCTTCGCTGCACAAAAATCTGGACATATCTTAGGTTTAAATAAACCTATCAAGCTATCCATCAATCATGAAAAAAAAATGTTTACAACAGAAGGTGCTGTCAATCATCAATCGCTTACTTTTTTAATTGAAAAAATAAATGCCTATCTGGGTTACATTCAGCAAAAAAAGGCAAAAAAAAGAGATTATGATGCCTTTATCTTATTAGCTGAAATGTTAAACAAAACTATCCAAAAAATTTATCCTCATACACATTTATATAAGCCCGATTCGGCTAAGCTACTTTATGAAGAATATTTAAATAATCAATTCCTTATTTTAACCAGTGGATGGAAAGGACACACCATAGGTATAGGTGTATTAAATGGCGCCTTAGTTGTTTGCAATCGTGGGCCAGGAACACTTCCTGGTAAAGGCACCAACATTTATCCTATTCTTCATCCTGAATTGATGACAGAAGAATGGTTTAAAAAAATAATTGATTTGGATAATAAAAAAAATATCCTCGATTTAAATAGTATATTATCTCAAGTTGTAGACTTAAATTCGCCTAAAATTACTTTTCCATCAAATCCACAAAAGCATAAAAATTGCAGCTATGCAAATATAAAATCTCTACTTGAGGGGATGTTATATTTATTATCATCTGATAAAGAAAATATTTTAGAAAATATAGATCCAGTTAATATCAAAAATAGGAAAAAATATAAAAATTTTACGGCCTTCGCCCGCAGTCATGAATTATTTTCTATTTTAAAAAAAATAAATTTATCTCAAAATAGTGGTTTGCAATTGTCATTTTATAAAAAATTACTACAAAATAATTTTTCCAAAAAAAAATCTATTACTGAATATCATTTTGAAGAATATGTTGATGAACTAAAAAAAGACTCTGTTATATTTAAACTCATGCAAATCGATGCTTCATCACCCCTGAAAAAAAACACATCTCATTTAAAATAAATGAGTGACGAAAACCTACCTGTTAAGGTTTTGTTTTTTTATAAGGGTGCGTAACTTGAAAATAGAAACGTTGATTTACACGAATAAATCTGGCTGGTCTAACCTATTTCCTGACTTAGATTCCGCTAATACATTGATTTTGATGTTTTGTGCACCTGAATTTATATCGAACCCAAAACCTATTAGAGAATTAAAGCTTAAATATCCTCAATCAAAAATTATAGGCTATTCAACAGCTGGTTCTGTTTCTGGTGCCAGTATATTAGACAATAGTATCAGTGTTGCCATTATAAAATTTGAAAAAACTCGTATTCAATCAATTAGACAATCTATTCAATCTGCTGAACAATCCTATCAAGCAGGTATCGAAATTGTTAAAAAACTTAAAAGCAATGATTTGCACGCCATCTTTGTACTCTCAGATGGATTAAATATCAATGGTTCAGAGTTAGCAAATGGTTTAAATAAACAGCTTGATAAAAAAGTGATTATCACCGGTGGATTAGCTGCAGATGGCAGTGATTTTAAAAAAACCTGGACTGTATATGGCGATGAAATTGAATCAAATCAAATTATCGCTATTGGTTTATATGGAGAATCTCTCCAAGTTGGACATGGATGCCAAGGTGGCTGGGAAGTATTTGGTGCTGAACGTAAGGTGACACGTTCAAAAAATAATATTTTATATGAATTAGATGGACAACCGGCTCTTTTATTATACAAACAATATTTAGGCGAAATGGCTAAAGGCTTACCTGCAACTGGTTTACTTTTTCCTTTAGCTATTTGGCCCAAAGAAACACCTGAATTTAAAGTGGTGAGAACTATTTTAAGCGTAGATGAGAAGGAACAATCTCTCACTTTTGCTGGAGATATTCCAATAGGTTATAGTGCGCAACTCATGCGTTCAAAATTTGATAATTTGATAGCAAGTGCTGCAGATGCCAGCATATCGGCTCTTTCAGGATTAAATATGGATGACACAAGATTAGACAGTCCTTTACTTTCAATTGCCATTAGCTGTGTTGGGAGGCGGTTAATTCTAGGTGAACGCACCGAAGAAGAAACTGAATCTATTCTTGAAAAATTACCAATTCACGCTAAACAAATTGGTTTCTACTCTTATGGAGAACTCAGCCCTCAAGGTTTTAGGCATTGCGACCTGCACAATCAAACAATGACACTCACGACATTTTATGAAAAATAACAAACCTATCCATAAAGTTTTAGCAAGGCAGCTTAGTCGTTTGTCTCTCAGTACAGACATAATGCCCAATGATGCCGAAAGGTGGAACAATTTTTTAACCAGTATTAACAATAGCTACATTGAAGCAGATCAAGACAGATATATTTTAGAAAGATCATCAGAAGTCGCTTCACACAAAATGATGGTTTTAAATAATCGTTTAAAAGAAGCGCAACAAATTGCCAAAATTGGCTATTTTAGCTATGAATTGGAATCTAATAAAACATATTATTCCGATGAATTTTATACTTTGTTTGGTATTCCCGTAAACACGCCGCCTCCTACTTTTGAACAAATTTTGATGATGGTATATAAAGATGACAGAGACAATTTTACTCGTGATTTTGCTCGATCTCAAAAAGAATTGACAGTTATAGAAAATGAGTTTCGTTTAAAAACACCTAAAAACCCTTATCGGTGGTATCACTTAATTTTCTACCCTGTTTTAGATGTAGACAAAAAAGTTCAAAAAATTACTGGGATTGCTATGGATATCAATAACCGAAAACAAGCCGAGGAAAATATTGCTTTACTTAATCAACAGCTTGTTGCTTCAGCCAGAAAAGCAGGTATGGCAGATGTGGCCACTTCGATTTTACATAATGTGGGTAATATTTTAAATAGTGCTAACGTTGGGTTATCGCTGATCGAAGAAAGCTTTAATCAATCCATTATTAAAAAAGTTATCAGTGTTTTTCAAATGTTAGAAACAAATAAAAACAACCTTAATCAATTTTTGACAGAAGATCAAAAAGGTAAGCTCATTTTACCTTATCTTATTTCAATTGCACAAAATTTAGAATCAGAGCATCAAAGCCAACACAGTGAAATCATCAATTTAACCACGCATTTAAATCATATTCGTGAAATAATTGATATGCAGCAAAATATTAGTGGGAAATCTGTTCTAATAGAACCCATTTCAATAAAAGATATGATTGAAACCGCTTTAAAGATGAGCACACACAAATCTGGCGATAAGACCATTCTTATTGAACAATCTTATGAAACACAAGATTCTTTTCATACAGACAAATCAAAATTATTACAAATTTTAGTGAATTTAATCCAAAATGCAAAAGATGCTATTCTTTCCAACTCAAAGTCCAACGATAAAAAAATTCGTATCAAAGTTAAAAAGCAAAATAATGAAATGTTGAAGTTGTACATTTCTGATTCTGGCATTGGTGTGGCAAGTGAAGATAAAGTGAAAATTTTCTCTTTTGGATTCACTAAAAAAGAAGGTGGTCATGGGTATGGCCTTCATGCAAGTGCTTTATTTGCAAAAGAACTAGGTGGTTCTCTTGAGTTAGAAAGTGAAGGTGTAGGTAAAGGGGCAACTTTTATTTTGTCATTACCTTTTCATACTCCTGAAAAAAATAGGAGTATTCTTTCATGACAAAAGATACAGCGCAAGATCAAAAAATTATTATTATTGATGACAATGCCAACATTCATAATGATTTTATTAAGATTTTGACCTCTAATAAAGCATCACAAACTTCAGAGTTGGAAAAAGGATTATTTGATTTACCTTCTGAAGCAGCTTCTTTCAATTTACCCACTTTTGAAATCCATACTGCTCTTCAAGGTATTGAGGGTATACACAAAATTGATGATGCTTTTAAAGAGGGTAACCCCTTTTCTATTGCATTTGTTGATGTGAGAATGCCGCCAGGTTTAGATGGCATTGAAACAATTAAAAGAATTTATCCTATTGACCCTAATATTCAAGTTGTTATTTGTAGTGCTTTTTCTGATTATACTTGGGAACAAACTGCCGATAATTTAGGTATTAGAGATAATTTGCTTATCTTAAAAAAACCTTTTGATAGCGTTGCAGTCAGGCAACTTGTCTGCTCGCTAGCAAAAAAATATACTCTTTTATCTGAACTTAGATCCACAGCAAATACTTTACAATCTACTCTTAAAGACAAAGATGAAAGACTCCAAGATTCATTATCCCTCACCCGTGTTACATTAGATTCGACAACTGATGGCATGATTATTGTTGATAATGAAGGATCTATTGTCGATTTTAATTCACATTTTTGTGAAATGTGGAATATTCCCAAACCCTTAATTAAAACAAATAACAAAAATGCGATACTTGAGTATATTTATAAACAGGTTGACAGGCCTGATGTGCTCATGGAAAAATTTAATGAGTTATCATACGACATTGAAAAAACCAGTACGGCTATCTTTCATTTCAAAAATGGACAAATTATTGAACAGTTTTCTTTTCCAAGAATACTTGATGATAAAGTAATTGGTAGGATATGGAGTTTCAGGGATGTAACAGAGAAACATCGACTCTCTGAAAAATTAGAATATCAAGCAACGCATGACCCACTAACTGATTTACCTAACAGGTTATTATTATATGATAGATTAAATCAAGCTATTGCACATGCTGCAAGACATCATTCTAAAATTGGCGTATTTTTTTTCGATTTAGACCGGTTTAAACTTATTAATGACAGCCTATCCCACGATGTAGGTGATGAATTACTCAAGTCTGTTGCAGAGAGAGTGCTCGAATCATTAAGAGAAGAAGATACTCTCGCTAGACTAGGTGGAGATGAATTTGTTATTGTCACGCCATTCATTTTTCAACAAGAAAATTTATTATATATCGCTAATCGATTACAATCTATTTTTAATACACCATTTGAAATTGCTGGCAGAAAATTAAAAATTACTTCGAGCATTGGTATTTCTGTTTACCCTGACGATGGAAATACACCTGAACAGCTTTTAAGGAATGCCGACCTTGCTATGTATCGCTCCAAAGCCTCAGGAAAAAATCAATATCAATTTTATATTAAAAAATTAGGTGATGATGTGTTAAAAAAATTAGAAATCGAAACTGAATTAAGAATGGCGTTGGATAATCAAGAATTTGTTTTATATTATCAACCACAATACAACTCATTGACTAATAAAATAGTCGCCATTGAAGCTTTAATTCGCTGGCAACATCCTACTAAAGGATTACTTAACCCTATTGATTTTTTACCCTATGCAGTTGATTCTGGGTTAATTGTTCCAATTGGCGAATGGGTTTTAAAAGAAGCTTGTATGCAAAACAAAATTTGGCAAGAACAAAATATTTTGTTTGCTAGAATGGCCATTAATATTTCTGCTCAACAGCTAAAAGCGATTAATTTTATAGATATGATTAAAAACGTATTAAATGAAACTGGTTTATCACCTGAATATTTAGAATTAGAAATCAGTGAGAATGTTATTTTTGCAGATAGCAGTATAAGTGAAATACTTCATCAGCTTAAATTAATGAATGTTCATATTTCGCTAGATGATTTTGGAACAGGCAATTCTAGCTTAAGTTACTTAAGACAAGCCAATATTGATAGAATAAAAATTGATCAATCCTTTATTAAAAATATTGATATCAATTCTAAAGATGAAGTCATGATTCAATCTATATTAAATATAGCGAAAAGTATGGATTTAAATGTGGTTGCTGAAGGCGTTGAAACCATTGATCAAATGAACTTTTTAAATAATTTGGCTTGTGAAGAAATTCAAGGGTATTATTATAGCCAACCATTGCTCCCTGAAAAACTTGAACCTTTTTTAAAGAATCGACCTATTGTTTAACACTTTCCATACGTCATTCTATCTAGGTTTTGAATGTCTTTTAGTGTGCTAATTTCAGAAAATTTAGCCTGTGAAAATAAGGTTTGAACACAATGTGCTTGATCATACCCATGTTCAACCATTAAATATCCACCTTGATTTAAATATCTTTTTGCATTCAATATAATTTCTTCTAAATCAGCTAACCCCTCGTTATCTGCCACAAGTGCATGTAAAGGTTCAAACCGTACATCTCCCTGCTTAAGATAACCAGAATCTGCTGCAATATAAGGAGGGTTGCTCACAATAACATCAAAAGCATCTATTTTCATATTTTCAGGGAAAGCATCAAACCAAATACCTTGATAGAAACTGATATTATTTATACGATATTTTTCAGCATTACGTTTCGCCAATGCCAATGATAACTCACTGATATCAGTGGCCACGATAGTCCATTCGGGTCGTTGAACAGCCAATGAAATAGCAATGGCTCCACTACCTGTACCTAAATCTAATATCCTAGCATGAGGTTTCAAATTTAATGATAATATTTTTTCTACTAACAATTCAGTTTCTGGTCTAGGTATTAATACAGAAGCGTTTACTTCAAATTCAAGATCCCAAAATGATCGACTGTTTTTGATGTAAGCAAATGGCTCTCCCAAGCGTCTTCTTTCTACATAGGCACTAAAGCGATTAAATTCATCTTCTGTCAATGTATTATCTGGATAAGCGATTAAAGCCGTAACAGATTTACCCAAGGTATAGCTTAACAAATACAATGCTTCTCTTTTTGCATCGAGATCGCCATCTTTTAATTTATCTTGAGCAAACAATAATGCTTCTGCTACTGTTGTCATTTTAAGAACCTAATTAACTTCACTGAATTTTTCGAATTTGTCATGCCAGCGAAGGCTGGCATCCAGTATAAATTAGGGTTCAGGGAATAAAACGTGAAGATATTATATTCCTGGATGCCAGCCTTCGCTGGCATGACACTTATGAGTATTTCTTTGATCATGACTGTCTTGGTAGTGTTATTACAAATTCTTTAAAACAACACAATTTAACTACTGACTTTCAATCGCTTTGAGCAAATCAGCCTGATATTCTTTGGTAAGAGGCTCAAGCAAACTATCCATATTGCCTTCTATAATGTCATCTAATTGATAAAGCGTTAAATTAATTCGATGATCAGTTACTCGACCTTGAGGAAAATTGTAGGTTCGAATACGCTCTGATCTATCCCCTGTCCCCACTAATAGCTTGCGTGTTAGTGCTTGTTCTTTCTGTTGTTTTTCAAGTTGCGCATCTAAAATTCTAGATTGTAATAAAGCCATCGCCTTAGCACGGTTTTTATGTTGTGAGCGTTCTTCTTGGCATTCAACGACAAATCCTGTAGGAATATGCGTAATACGAATGGCAGAATCGGTTTTATTCACGTGCTGACCGCCTGCACCACTTGCACGATAGGTATCCACTTTCAAATCAGAAGGATCTATCTGTATTGCTTCATCTTGTTCCACTTCAGGCATCACTGCCACTGTACAAGCGGATGTATGAATACGACCCGATGCTTCAGTATCAGGCACCCTCTGTACCCGATGGGCGCCAGACTCAAATTTTAATCGTCCATATACTTTTTCACCTTCGATATGAATCACAATTTCTTTATAGCCACCATGCTCACCAGAATTTTGAGAAAGAATTTCTGTTCGCCATTTTTGTTTTTCAGCTTGTCGCAAATACATTCTGGCTAAATCACCTGCAAAAATAGCAGCTTCATCTCCACCTGTACCAGCTCTTATTTCTAAATATACATTTCTATCGTCATTAGGATCTTTGGGCAACAACATTAATTGTAGTTGTTCTTCTAAATTTTCTAGCTTTTGCAATATATGAGGCAATTCTTCGCTTGCCATAGCTTTTAGTTCACTGTCTTGACCTGATTGCCAGCTTTGAAGTTCTAATAAATTTTGGTATTCAGTTTGATAAAGCATAAATTGCTCTACCATAGGAGACAAATCAGCATATTCTTTTGATAATTCTCTGAATTTTTTTTGATTACTAATAATTTCTGGTTCTGATAATAATAATTTTACTTCTTCAAACCGTTCTTTATTAATTTCTAATTTATTTTTCAACGATGCTTTCATTGTATT
>CAYSTH010000070.1:0-10305 GCA_964433995.1 uncultured Francisellaceae bacterium
AGCAGCTTATTTTGACCTCATATTATTCTATTAATTTTCTGCTATATCTTATCGTACGCTTTATTTATTTGTAACATGAAAAGGTAGTTATTATCATGGATTTCACCACTAAGTCTACACGCCTTCAACCTTTGTCATCTATTTCCTCGCCACGAATTAATACAAATTCTTTTTCCGATTTATTAGAAGAGCCTAATCTCAACACGAATGAGATTCCAGTTCAATTGTTGATTGATTATAAATCTGGTGCTAAATTATACAAAAAATTGGTTCATTTTAATAAAAAAATGCTTAATCAAGATTTTTATTATCCTGAGTATTATCATATAGATAATCAAAATTCACTAGATATTCTCTATTGTGGGCAAAACAATCAAATACCTAGGATTTTTATTATTAATAAAAAAATGCTTCTAGGCCAAGGCTCGCAAGGTATAGTGTACTTAGCACAAGAAATATTCAAAGACAAAAATCATCAAGATAATGTCATGGCTGCAGTTAAAGTTTGTAAATTAAATATATCCCAAAGAAAACAAGATTTTAATAATGAAATAAAGCTTTTGTCTTTACAAAACCGTTGTCGCGGCAGCATGAAAGATTCAAAAAATCATATCGGTTATCTTGTCCAAGATTTTTGCTACGGAAAATCTTTTTTGGACTGGTGTTATAAAAAAATTGGTTATAATGAAAAAACAAATCAAAATATTTATGAACGTGTTCCGATGGATTTTTTATTAAAAAAACGATTCATCAATGCCATTTTACAAGCTTATCATGAATTACATCAAAAATACGGTGTTTTGCATAGAGACATCAAACCCGACAATGTGATGATCACTATTAACCCTCAAGATCAAATTATCGTAAAAATAATTGATTTTGCTACATCTTGTTTAATGCAAGATGCGGATAAAGACTTTTCTGGCACTCCTGGTTACTTGCCTCCAGAAGCACTAAATGACTATGCCAATAGACCATTTACGAACATGCAAACCGAATATTGGTCAATTGGTGTCATGTGCGGTGCATTGCTTTCTGAACATAACTACATAGCGTATCTATATAAAAAAATGGCTTTTGCTCAAGAAAATTCGGGATTTATTCCCAATTGTGAACAAAAAGATCTATACAGGGCGCTTCCAGATGTTTTTAATAAGAACAAAGAACCTAATTTACCTTTATTGAGAAGAAATCAACATTCTACCTCGTCCTCTTCTTCTTCTCCTTTTCCAACGTTGTCATGGGATGATTATCTGTTTCAATGTATTTTTTGGTTAACACGAGAGAATGTTAATTTGCGACCAGGCTCTCAAGAAGTAACAAGATTAATAGAGAATTTATTACAATATGAAAAAAACGATCATCTTCAAAATGAAAACATAGACCCCATTCTAATAGAAAAAATCCGTATAGAACCAAATAAAAAAGAAAAATATGAAAAAGCCTTAATAGAAATGGAGATGGAGATGATTGACTCCGAAGAACCCACATTCGATGAAGAGAAAAAGAGTGCAAGCAATCAGTTCAAGACTAAAAAATAAAAGCTTTGCTTTAAACAGCAGCAACCAGGCTTTCTTTTTCGTGATTGATAAGCCATGCTTTAATATCTATATTGGCCCCATTGGTTTCGCCAAAGTAACCACCTAAACTATCTTTGGCAACAACTCTGTGACAAGGAATCAGAATAGGTAAAGGGTTAAATTTGCAAGCCATACCAATTGCTTGAGCAGAAGTATTGAGATCTTTCGCTAGCTCGCCATAGGTAATAGTGTGACCAAAAGGAACTTGTAATAACGCACGCCATACTTTTCGTTGATAAGGCGTACCTTTATTATTTAAGAATAACGGAAGTGAATAATCAGGACGCGAGTGCGAAAAATAGCCTGAAAACCATTCTTCAACTTGTTTTACAAAGCCTTCACGAAAATTTGGCAATGGAACCAGACTCGTTGGATCGAGAAAACTGACTCTATCAACATATTCCTTGTGACGCGCAACACCCAACGTCCCTATTGGGGTGACCAAAACGACATCTACCATGTTCGGCCATCCCAAAAGAAAAATAAAAAAAATAAATAAGATTATTTCTTTGCGTCTTTTGCAGCTTTAGATAAATCTTCTTTAATTCTTGCTGCACGACCTTGTAATGCACGTAAATGATATAATTTTGCTTTACGTACTTTACCGCGACGCTTGATTTCAACTCTGTCAATCAAAGGACTGTGCGTTTGAAATACACGCTCAACACCTTCACCATGAGACATTTTACGAACAGTAAAAGAAGAATTTAATCCTCTATTGCTGATAGCAATCACTACCCCTTCAAAAGCCTGGGCTCTTTCACGAGTACCTTCTTTTACGTTTACCCATACACAAACCGTGTCACCTGGCGTAAAAGCCGGTAAATCACTGCGCATCTGTGCTTGTTCGATTTGTTGAATAACTGTACTCATGACATTACCCTTTATGTTTTATTAAACTCTTGCTCAAAATCTTTTAAAAAATCTTCTAAAATATTTTTGGCTTCTTTATCCAATTCTTTGTCTTTTAACAAATCTGGTCGTTTTTTCCAGGTTTGTATCAACGCTTGTTTCCGTCGCCAATATCGTATCGTTTCATGATTACCGCCTAACAAAACTTCTGGCACTTCCATAGGCTCTGCTAACGTTTCATGCACCAATACTTGTGGTCTCGTGTAATGAGGACAATCTAGTATGCCATCGGCGTTACTAAATGCATCTTGTTCTGCTGAGCTAGGAGAATTTAATACCCCTGGGAGCAACCGAACCATGGTCTCTATACACACTTGGGCAGGAATTTCCCCACCCGACAAAATATAATCACCTATCGAAATCACTTCATCGACTTGCGTCATGACACGTTCGTCAATGCCTTCATAACGGCCTGCCAAAAACAAGATACCTTGTTCTTGCATTGCCCAGGATTTCGCTTTGGCTTGAGTCAACCTCTCTCCTGCTGGAGAAAGATAAACCACTTTTGGACGAGAGACATTTTCTGTCTTCATCCATGTTTTTGCAAAAGCGATTGAATCCAACAGTGGTTGAGCCATCATCACCATACCTGGCCCACCTCCGAAAGGTCTATCATCAACCGTTCGGTGTACGTCATGTGTAAAATGTCTCGGATTAAAAATTTGTGTTTTAACCACCTCTTTGGTCACTGCACGTCCTATTACACCTACTTGCAGAAATACATCAAACAACTCGGGAAAAAGGGTAACAATACCAACTTTCATTCAACACACTACTGTTACGCTTCTATATCTACCCAATCGACTACGATTGTTTTGGTCTCAAGAGAAACGCTTACCACTACATCATTCAATAAAAATGGTACATGTTGTTTAGTACCATCGCTTAAATTCTTAATGACCATCACATCATTCGCGCCAGTTTCATAAAGGTGATCTACTTCACCTATGCACTCGCCTTCCGGATTGGTGACGGTTAAACCAATCAAATCAGCCCAGTAATATTGCCCATCAGATAATGTTGGCAACATAGAACGAGGAATGGCAATGAGCCTTCCTCTTAATAATGCCGCTTTATCTCTATCATCACAGCCATCTATTTGGGCAACTACACCCTGATGGTGCTTCTTACAAAGCACTTTTACCGGCTGCCAATTTTGCAAATGGTGCTCAGGTAAATACCATGTTTCATAGTTCGCAATATTTTCCGCTGGTGAGGTAAAAGAGTGAATATGCGCCCAACCACGAACGCCAAAGGGCGCACCAACGCGTCCAATGGTGATCATTAAGTCTTCTTTTAATTCAGCTTCTACCACAACACCGCACGACTTAGGCTGCTTGAACCGCAGTCTTATCAAAATCTTTTATTAAGCCACGCACTCTGTCTGACATTTGCGCGCCACAATCTAACCAATATTGCACACGTTCACGCTGTAAACGAAGCCCTTCTTCTTTACCCCTTGCAACAGGATTAAAGAAACCGATTTGTTCAATATAACGGCCATCACGAGCAGAACGGCTATCTTTAACAACTACGTAGTAAAAGGGTTGACCCTTTGCACCTGCACGCGATAAACGAATTACGACCATGCCAAGATATCCTCTATTCTAGTTAACTTGCTATTATGTTAATCATGCCAAACATGATTAGTTTATTAAAGGGTCTACATATTACGGC
The DNA here is from genome assembly GCA_964433995.1 of uncultured Francisellaceae bacterium. Taxonomy (GTDB): domain Bacteria; phylum Pseudomonadota; class Gammaproteobacteria; order Berkiellales; family Berkiellaceae; genus CADEEZ01. The sequence goes on from CAYSTH010000070.1 coordinate 4,170, forward strand.
AATTTAAAACAAGCCGCCAGGGGGCAAATCACCCTTATTCGGCATTCTACCCTGTAAAGCCTTCATCATTTTGGCCATCCCGCCCTTTTTAGTCATTTTTTCCATCATTTTGAGCATTTGTTCAAATTGTTTGATAACTTTATTAATATCTTGGATCTGTGTACCAGATCCCATAGCGATGCGTCTTTTTCTTGAGCCGTTAATAATTTGTGGACGTCTACGCTCTTTCATGGTCATCGAATTAATAATAGAAATCATTTGGATGAGTGACTTATCATTTGCTTTGGCTTTGACTTCTTGAGGTATCGCCCCCATGCCAGGCAGTTTGTCCATCAATCCCATGATACCACCCATGTTTTGCATTTGAAGCAATTGGGCTTTGAAGTCTTCAAGATCAAATGTGCCTTTCACCACTTTTTTGGCAATTTTGTCGGCTTCTTCTTTATCGACTTTTCGTTCAAGCTCTTCGATAAGAGACAGCATGTCACCCATGCCCAAAATACGTGAAGCCATTCTATCTGGGTAAAAAGGCTCTAGGGCTTCTATTTTTTCACCCGTACCAATAAATTTGATGGGTTTTTGGGTGATATGTTTAACCGATAAAATGGCACCGCCTCTCGCATCGCCATCAAGCTTGGTAACCACAATACCGGTTAAAGGCAGTGCTTCTCCAAAAGCTTTAGCTGTTTTAGCAGCATCTTGCCCCGTCATGCCATCGACCACGAATAACGTTTCGTGTGGCTCAACAGCCGCATGAATTTGTTTGATCTCACCCATCATAGCATCGTCGATATGCAAGCGACCCGCAGTATCGATAATCAAGACATCATAATGCGCTTTTTTCGCTTCAGATAAAGCTGATTTGGCAATATCAACAGGCTTTTGAGTAGGATCTGAAGGGAAAAAATCTGTCCCGACTTCTTCTGCCAAGGTTTTTAACTGATCGATTGCTGCCGGGCGATACACGTCGGCACTCACCAGCAAGGCTTTTTTACTTTGGCGATCTTTCAGCCATTTAGACAGTTTTGCGACGCTGGTTGTCTTTCCTGAGCCTTGAAGGCCTGCCATTAAAACAACGGTCAGTGAATTCGTTTGCAGTTTAAGTGGTTCAACTTGCTCACCCAGCAAAGCAACAAGCTTGTCGTTGACTATTTTGAGTACTTCTTGGCCTGAAGAAAGATGCTTGGCAATTTCAATACCAATGGCACTAGCACGAACAGATTCGATAAACTCTTGCACCACAGGTAAAGCCACATCGGCTTCTATTAAAGCTTCTCTTACCTCATTTAACATGTCTTGCATGTTTTCAGCCGTTAACGACCCTTGGCCAATCAAATTTCTAAAAGAACGATGTAGCCGCTCTGTTAGGCGTTCAAACATAAGTCTTCTCTCACTATTCTTTAATTTACTGTCTAAATCCAAACTGGCAGAGAGCATACCAAATTTTAGCTAGACTAGACCATGGCTTTGGCAAAATACCTGTGCGATGATGAGGTTATGCTGAATCATTTTCTTATTTTAGTTACTTTAATATCTTATTTTATCCTTGGTGTCTGGCAGTATTTGCATGCCTTTAAGCTAAAAGCTTGTCCTGATTTTTTATTTAGGTTATTTAGCACACTCCCTATCTGTCTTCATGGGTGGTTTTTATATCAATGGATAGAAATAGCGGGCGGCCAAAATTTAGAATGGGCGAATATGGTTGCCTTTACCGCCTGGTGTATGAATATTTTGATTTTGGTCTGGTCATTGTTCCGCCATATACTGAATTTAACGTTAATTAGCTACTTACTTGCTTGTATCGCCATCCTAATCGGATTGGTGTTTTCTGGTATAGAAACACATGTCGTCATGACCAAAATCCACCCACAAATGCTATACCATGTATTATTTTCCATTTTTGGTGTTAGTTTATTTGGGTTAGCAGGTATGCAATCTGGCTTGCTCCTTTTGCAATTATCTAAGCTCAAAAATAACCCTAGCTCTGTTTTGAAGCAGTTATTACCCCCGCTCGAAGTCATGGAAAAATTTCTAGTCGATATCTTGTGCGTAGGATGGATTGTTTTAGGCTCGGGGCTTTTCTTTGGATTGAGAGCGTTACCCGTTGATCAGATCATGCCTTATCTGCTTTTGCCTAAAACCATTTTAAGTTTAATGGGATTTGCTATTATTAGTATCACAATCATCCGAAAATTAGGCTTTGGTTTACGAACCTCTTTACTGGCTAAATTAACTTTAGCCAGTATTTTGATGCTTATTTTTGCTTATTTTGGTACAAAATAAAGGTAACCAGTTGAACGACTTAAACACCCCATTGCTCGTTTCTGTTTTAGTGTTTTTATTTATACTCTCTGCTTTTTTCTCTGCTGCCGAAATTGGCTTTATGGCTGCTAACCCTTATCGGTTAAAACATTTAACCAAAACCAGCTTGGCAGCTCGAACTGCCGAAGGATTATTAAAATACCCCGAAAGACTACTAAGCGTCATTTTAATTGGAAATAATTTTGCCAATATTTCTATCTCCGTTATTTTAACTTACCTGGCCACACAATATTTTGATGGCGCTGAAGATTTGGTTTTTACCATTTTAGTGACGCTGGGCTCTATCGTTATTGCGGAAGTGCCCCCCAAAACACTTGCCACCATTTTTCCTGAAAGAGTAGCTCTGCTTTCTGCCATTCCTATTCGAATCACCATGTATCTCGTCTTTCCCTTGGTGTGGATGACCTATGGCTTATCCAATTTATTCTTAAAATTATTTGGCGTCAGCATGAGCCAAAAATCGGGTGGCGCTTTAAGTAAAGAAGAACTGAAAACGGCCGTTTTTGAAGCAGGTAAAAAATTACCTCGCAAACATCGTGCCATGATGCTAAGCATTATCGATTTAGAGCAAATTGCCATCGATGAAATTATGGTGCCTAAAAACGACATTGTGGGTATCAACATAGAAGACGATTGGGAAGATATTATTGCTCAATTAGAATCGTGTCAGCATACCATATTGCCTATTTTTAAAAATGAATTAAATCATACGATTGGGCTGGTACACATCAAAGACATTATGAACCTCATGGCCTCTCATAAGTTTGATAAGGACAGTTTTAAAAACGCGATTGACGACGCCTATTTTGTGCCCGAAGGCACTTCTCTTGCGGTGCAATTAATTAATTTTCAAAAAAGCAAACGCAGACAAGCTTTAGTCGTAAACGAATATGGTGATGTCATAGGGCTCGTTGCCCTTGAAGATATTTTAGAAGAAATTGTCGGTGAATATACCACCGATTTAATTAATACTCGTAAAGATATTATTTCTCAACCTGATGGCAGTATTTTAGTCGATGGCAGTATGAATGTGCGCTTTTTAAATCGCACCATGGGGTGGGAGCTTCCCACCACTGGCGCCAAAACACTGAGTGGCTTAATTATCGATTTGCTCGAATTTATTCCTGATAATAATGTATGTCTCATGGTTGGAAATTACCCGACCGAGGTCATGCAAACTCAGAATAATCGAGTAAAAACAGTCCGAATTTATCCTGAGTTGCCTAACAGCTAATCAATAAATTGAAAAACCAAGCATTTTAAATATTCACTTTCTTTTAGCATAGGATGAATAGGGTGATCGCAATCTGCACCTGATACTTTCACCAATCTGGCTTCTCTACCCGCTTTTTTAAGCCCTAAATAAATATGCTTAATTAAATCTTCAGTATGCGCATGATGAGAACAGGAACTAAAAACCATTATCCCTGCTTTTTCGACAATAGGGGCGGCCATTTTAGCTAACTTTTCATAGCCTCTTAACCCTGAACCCATATCTAATTTGGCTTTAATAAAAGCCGGTGGATCTAAACAAACCACTTCGAACTTTCTGATATTATCAGGTTGCTGGAAACTAGCTAAAGCTTGAAAAGCTTTTTCATTAATAAACTCTGCTTTAGTGCTATCTAATTTATTTAAATCATAATTTTTTTGAGTTAATTTAATCGCTTCTTCGCTAGCATCGATAAAAACTACCGATTTGGCACCTTGTTGCATGGCTTGTATGCCAAAACCCCCTAAATAACAAAAAGCATCTAGTACTGTTTTGTTTTTAGCTAAATGTGCAACAAAGGCTCTATTGGCTCGTTGATCGTAAAACCAACCACTTTTTTGGCCATTGATGACGTCAACTTCAAATTGACAGCCACCTTCATGAACGGTTAACGCTTGATGAGAAGCAAGAGGCTCTCCTCTTACTTCGATTATCAACGGTAAACCTTCTTTTTTACGCACAGGAGAATCATTTTTTAAAATAACGGTTTTAGCACCGAAATGTTTCAGTAATATTTCTACGATGGTTTCTTGAAACTGAGCCATACCATAGGTATTTACCTGCAGCACAAAAACACTTTCAAACCTATCAATAATTACCCCTGGCAACCCATCCGATTCTGCATGCGCTAAACGATAATATGGCGCATTAAAAAAATGTGCTCGCAGTTGTAAACAGGCTCGCAATCTATCTATTATCCAATCTTGATTAATCAACTGTTTGCCAAAAGCCAATACTCGACCAAAAATAACCGAGGCTGGGTTCACAAAACCTGTTGCTAAAATTCTTTCACCCGTCACATCATAAAACTCGGCTATTTGCCCAGGCGTGGCTAAAGCCAATACTTTGGCATCTACCTCGGATTTAAAAATCCAAGGATAACCTTCATCTAATTTACGAGTGGTTTTTTTATTTAGGGTGATTTTGAGAATATTCATATGAGATAACTAACTTATATTTGAGGTAATAATTGAATAAACAGGCTGACATCATAACAAGAAAGGCTTCAATAGGGCAAAAACACCCAGATGACAATGGTTTCTGACGAATGGTTGGAAAATAATTGCTTTTAAACTTTATATCTGCAAGTTTACAAACTAAAATAAAGCCTTTACCCAATATTATTTAGTTTATAAAGAGAAAGACAAAATGGCCGATTTTACGCAGCTACCAGACGACCTCTCTGCTTTAATAGCGCAATATTTATCCGTGCAAGAACTCACTGTTTTTAAAATAGTTTGTAAAAAATTTAATAAAATTGGTTCTGCTTATGCATTTTTACAACCTCTTTATAATCGTCTTTATCAATTAGACCCTTCTCTTCCCGCTTTATTAGATCCCCAAAATGCTGTATTTGAATTTAAAAAAGCTTGTGAAAAAATTAGCCTTAGACAAAAACAAGAAATAGCCTTTTTAAAGCACAAACATCAAGGTAATCCTAATTATAGTGAACAATTAGCTCAATTAGATGCTTCTGATCAAACTATTTCACGATTAGAAAAACAACATGTGTTATTAGAAGATATAAATGCAAGTATTATTAATGCTCGTATTGAACTAGCTAAAAACAGCACTGATAGCTCTACATTAAATTTGAATAGAGAAGGCATTACCCGATTTTTTATCTCAGCGCACCATGCGGATTTTTTAAAAAAATTAAGTTTTATCATGCTAGATAATAATTTATTAACTTCGGTAAATGTAAAAAATTTTACCGCTCTCGAGACTTTATTTTGTCATGAGATTGGATCAGCAATCCACATTAATATGGAAAATTGTGTTGCTCTTGAAACAGTTCATTTTTTGCATGAAGCTGTAGTGGATATAAATATAAAAGGTGCTTCAGAGTACGCACAAACCCGATTTTTAGAAATGGAAACAAAATTGTTATTTAAACAATTATCTGAAGCAACCAACCCCAATCAACAGAGCCAATTAATTGAACGATTAGGGGAACGATTTACTGTACAAAACTGTATTCAGCATAGGTGTGCTTCTTATATAGGGATGTGTGCTAAAGCTAGTATCAGTTCAGCATTTACCACTGTTTGCAACACGATAAACCAATATGGTTATTTACCTTCTTTTATGAATTATGGAACAGCAACGCAAGAAAGCCATAAAAGAAAAAGAGAAGACGAAGATAATAACCCTGTTGTGACAAAAAAACGAAAACCTAGTAGCCCTTAATTAGATAAAATAAAAAGCAAGAACGGTAAGATTATCGTTCTTGCTTTTAGATGCATTATTCACTTAGATTTGCTGATCCCGTTGCAACTCGTACAGAGCCTATTACTACTCCCGCCGTCGCTCCACCCGCTA
>CAYSTH010000071.1:0-10260 GCA_964433995.1 uncultured Francisellaceae bacterium
TTGAAGATATGAGGAAAGAGTTTTTACAAGCATGCGTCCAAGGGGAGCATACTGTTTTTTCTGCATTAATAAGAAAATATAAAAGCATATTTCAATTTTAGATGAGAATAAGAATAATTTATTGCATCACCTCGTTCTGGAATACAATAATAGAAATATTCAATTTTTAATAAAAGAACTTTTTTGTGCAAAAATAGATTTACATGCAGTCAATCATAAAGGTTATACACCATTGCATTGTGCTGCATTAAAAAATAATATTTTTGCAATTATTGAATTGGTTCGACAAGGTTCGGTAGTCGACTTTGTGACATCAGAAGGTCTGTCGCCATGTCATATTTCGGCCATTTATAATAATAAACAAGCCTTTAATGCACTAAAATCTTTAGGCGCGTCGCTTTCATTAGAAGCTTATCCCAATGCAATAAATTGCCTACCTTTTTCATGGGAGCTGGATGTTTCTTTAACGCCAGCTAAAATAGCAGAAAAAACTTTAATGGCCTCCGTGACAACTCATCAAAAAGAACACAAAATAGCAATCATAGAAACACCATCAAAAAAAGAGAATAAGTTCTCTTTGTCACTTACCATTAAAATATTATATGAATTCTATTTAAAAAACAAAAATGATAGACAGCTATGTCTTAGAGTTCAAGACGATTTCTTTTTAAAATCAGAGATTGAGTTGTCTCTTTTAGATAATACATCACTAAAAATTATTGATGAATTTTATCAGGAATCTTTCCCTGAATGGATTAAGAGATTAGTTGCTTTTTTTGAAGTCAAAGATGCTAATGAGATAGCTTGTAATAATGTCCAAAAAATCATAGATGTTTTTTCAATGCATGCTTGTAAAGCCATTCTAGATGGCAAAGAAGACAAAATGATTGACTGTGTTATTGCTGATTATAGATGTTTATTTTTAAGTGGAAAAAATAGTGTGCTGCATCATGCACTAAAAAATGATAAATATGATTTTCTACAAAAAATAATTTATGATTTTTTTAAAGATAATTATCATTTGGAAATAAGTGAAAACAGCCTAAAAGAAAGACTCGATCAAGCTTTTAAAAATGCCTCAGAAAAAATTTTAGATGAATATGATAGAACATTAGCATTTAGACTAAATAGAAAAACACAATATGAAGAATTAAAACAAAATATTGCAAAAGCCAAAACAATTGTTGAACACTTAAAATATAGGGCAAAGCTTTCGCAACACTATGCTGGTGATTTTAATATTTATTGTGTAGATAAGCATCACGAAAAAAATAAACACTCTACAAAGATTCAAGCCAATAAAATATCAAAATGGGGCTATCCTTTTATGTTGGCTCTTCGCTCCACAGGTCAAATAGCAAATGGCGGAATGATTAGATTTGGATTAGAGATGGCTCGGCCACTTTTGCCTAATATGGTTCAACTGCCTTTTAATTTTGTTGGAGGTAAAGTAGGTGCTTATTTTGGAGAAAAAATAGGATATGACCCTATAACAGCTGAGCAATACACTAAATTAGCTATCAGTAATGCGATCAGTTTTGCCTTAATGCCTCAATATTATGTGGTGTCTACCGTTTTAAGTAATGCAATATATTACACTTTTAAAGATACCGGGTATGATAATCTAGAAGCAGTGTGCCAATTAGCTGGAGAAGGCATTGCTTTAAGTGCAACTCATCATGCTTCTGATAAAAAAGAACGCAAAGAAGGTGAGGCTTATCAATATCAACTCAATAAAAATCTTGCCCCCATTTTTGGAGAATCAGCTACAAAAAAATATGTTGCACCTACAGTGACTTACATAGACAATCAAGTAGAAAAGATAGATAAAATGTTGAGTGAGCATCTCAATCAATATTTAAGTCAATCGACTATTGCATCCATGGCAAATACCATGAAAGAGACCTTTTCTACTCCCGTTGAAATGCTTCAGAACCTGCAGGAATACAGCAATTCATGGATAGAGAGTGGTTTTAATCTTATTGAAGGTAATGTATTGCATTATTTAATGAACGATTCTAAGTTCAAAGCCGAAAGATTGCATGCTATTCAGTTGTATAATACACATCAGTTACAACGCACGCATTTGCAATTAACCGAACAAGCTAAGAAAGAAAATACTGTCTTGAGCAAAATCACTTCAGATTTAGAAGAAGCACAACTTGTTTTAACAGAGTTTAGTCATAATCCTGATACTCCTGCTAGCGTTATTCACAAGCAAAATTTAATCATTTCTAATTTGAAAGAAATCTTTAATAGGCAACAATTATATGTGAAAAACATTGCAAGCAAGATTACCATTCATAACGAAGCAGTTAATAAGGCTCTAGATTCTACCCAGGAATTGCATGAGAAAACAGAAGGTTACACGTATCAAGAAAAATGGAAGGATGCTTATTTTGCTTATAAACATAGTTTATTTAAGCCAAATCGAAGTAACGCAGAATCTGCAAAGCTTTTAAAAGAAGCAGAACAAGCGTTAATAGATTGTCAATTTTATAATACTGAAGTTGTTAATAAAATGCTCTACCCATGGGCGAAAAGTGTAGATGATTTATTTGATAGACACAAAGAAAATTTTCCTGATTGGAAAGATCCAGCGCATGTAATAGGCAGTATTGTGAATAGTGGCTTTAAAAGCTATTCAGACAGAAACCAATTAGCAAGATTTTTGGCAGACGAGATTATTCGATTAAAATATCCTTTATATCCAGACACTGGAAATAAAAAAGAAATAGAAGCAGAGCGTGAATTATTGATTCATGAGATTTCAACCGATGAACTATCGGGTTATAAAAGAAAACCGCATAGAGTAAAAAATAGGTTATATGATTACTTTATTGCCAAGGTGCAAAATATAGATAAGAAACGGCATCAGCATAGATGGGAAAAGGCCACCAAACCTATTGCGAACGAATTGTCACAGAAAATTATTGGTTGGCGGCCGTTTAAAGATTTTAATGGCGGAGAAGATGGTGAGCCTGGGCGTGTTGGGGTGCAGTTTACTTTTTATTCAGATGGCACAAAAAATGTGCAAGCAACGTTAAATGATAGACCTATCGCGATGTTGTATGAGTCAGAGAAACCAGCCCTTCAGTTGACTGCACCAGAAAGGCAAGCAACCATGCTAGCATTACCTTCTAATCAGGTAGAATCCTCAGGGGTATATAGCCCCGCTGCATTAACATATGTAAACTCCGAAGAAATTGAGATAACGAGTGGTTCTAGTTTAAATGCAGATAACCCTTATGTTTCAGATTATTTTGCAGAACAGCATGCAGATTTGTGTGAAAATATAGATAAGCTAGGAAAAGAAGATAAAGAAAATAATAAATATAAAAAAACACAAGAAAAATCTATTAAGTCGCAAACATCTGAAGCGACAGCTGAATTGGCTGCAACACCTAAGCCGGTTGTTTTTTCTCGATTGGCTGAAGCCACTGCGAGTAAAAGCGGCTGGTCACAAGCACATGATAATTTCTTAGGTAATCCACAAACTGCTTCAACGTTGTTAGGTCCTCGAGCAGCTATCCGAGTGTCACCAGATTTTCTAAATAGTTTAATTCCCGTAGCTAAAGATAAAGTATCTGTAATGGATTTACCTGGTCTGATGTGGAACGGGTTGACAGAATCAGGAAAAGATTTATTTGATGGGGTTATTTCGTTAGCAGAATTCACGAGTCAAGAGGCCTTGCACTTAGTCAAAGGTGAGGATTTAGTCACAGTTCAAGCCGCTGCTTTACTAAAAGAATTTATCGGAGAAGAAGCTGCACGATACGCTATGGGCGAAAACCTAAAGTCAGCAGTCATGGCAAAGGTATTGGTAAGAAGATTTCAGAAATTATCACATGAAGAAAGAATACAGGGAGGAGTAAAATTATACCTTTCTATTGTGGTGGAGCCCCTTGCAGCATTTAAAGGATTACTAGCTGCAAGGAAAGCAGGCAAGCAAATCACTCAAGCGACTAAAGAAGCAGCAAAATCTGGGATACCACAGCCGGTAATTTTTGCACCTGTTTCAAAAACACCAGCATTAGCTGATTTATCCAAAACTGGCCAAAATCTTGAGCAATTAGCGCCAAAGTTGCGTGATGTTCCTAAGGTTAGAGTGTTGAATAGTGCTTCCGAAGCATTAGCTAATAAAGTCTTTACTCCACAAGCTCAGAATCACCTAGTGCAGTCAACAGCTTGGCAAAGTTTTAAAAGTCTAAACATTCGTGCAACTGGAGCAAGAGATTTAAATGTTTATGAGTTAACAAAAGCAGATCAATTGGCTGAATTGATATATGAAAAAATTAGATTAAATACAAGTGATATAAAAAGCATCGCCCAAAATACTGGGCTTTCAGAGATAAAAATAGAAAGAATAAAAAATCATTTATTTTTTAAAGAACATCAACTAAATTTTGTAAAAGGTAGATTTGATGCAGATCCTTTAATTGTTGAAAGCTGGAGCCGTTTGGAATCTGGGAAATTTACAAATCATGATATACAATTGTTAAATCATGAATTATTTGAATCTAAATTTGAAGGAATTTTTAAAACTGATTATATTACTTCACACAATGCGGCTAACCGTGCTGGTTATGTATCGCCTGTTGAAGCACTAAATCCTGAACAAATATCGGAGATATATCGTGGCTTTTTATATAGATTTGGATAAAATTGAGCATACACAAGAATATGTGAGGTATAAATATTATAATTCACCTGATAATGTTGGTATAATTGAGTTAAATTTTGCCACATTGAAATTTAAAGAAGTTAAGCCGGCGCCTTTCGATGCTAATGGATATATGTTTGAAAGAGCTGCTTTAAAAATTACAAAACACTGGAATAAAGGTGAACTGCCTGATAAAACTTGCTGGGCTTCCTAAGTGACCCATGGGGCAATAGGGGAACACAATAACCCTTATTGCCCTAAAACTGCGGTTAGTGAAACTGGTTAGTTACAAGCACATGATAATTTCTTAGGTAATCCACAAACTGCTTCAACGTTGTTAGGTCCTCGAGCAGCTATCCGAGTGTCACCAGATTTTCTAAATAGTTTAATTCCCGTAGCTAAAGATAAAGTATCTGTAATGGATTTACCTGGTCTGATGTGGAACGGGTTGACAGAATCAGGAAAAGATTTATTTGATGGGGTTATTTCGTTAGCAGAATTCACGAGTCAAGAGGCCTTGCACTTAGTCAAAGGTGAGGATTTAGTCACAGTTCAAGCCGCTGCTTTACTAAAAGAATTTATCGGAGAAGAAGCTGCACGATACGCTATGGGCGAAAACCTAAAGTCAGCAGTCATGGCAAAGGTATTGGTAAGAAGATTTCAGAAATTATCACATGAAGAAAGAATACAGGGAGGAGTAAAATTATACCTTTCTATTGTGGTGGAGCCCCTTGCAGCATTTAAAGGATTACTAGCTGCAAGGAAAGCAGGCAAGCAAATCACTCAAGCGACTAAAGAAGCAGCAAAATCTGGGATACCACAGCCGGTAATTTTTGCACCTGTTTCAAAAACACCAGCATTAGCTGATTTATCCAAAACTGGCCAAAATCTTGAGCAATTAGCGCCAAAGTTGCGTGATGTTCCTAAGGTTAGAGTGTTGAAAAATGCTCCTGAACCTGTTCAATTTGCGCCAGTTTCAGTGGTTTCAAAATCTTATACACCCAAAGCATCTAGCATGGGACAAGCTAATATTGCACAAGTCCAACATTTAAAACGTGATCTAGAATGCAGAACATGCCAGTCTATCTTTAATAGTGAAGGAGGGCTTAGTTATGGTGCCATTCAAGAATCAGAAATAATTAAAGTAGGAACTGAATTGCATAATAAAGAAGTAATTTTGGCTTTATCTCAAAGAGGAAACTTAAAGGACTGGGGAAAGTATAGAACTCAGCTTTTTTCAACTCATTATCCAAGCCCAAATATAGGAAAAAGTACTCGAAATCTGCAAGCGGAAGTCCATTTTTATAGAAACAGTGTGACTAACGAGGTATACTATGGAAAAGACTACAAGGTAAAATTTCAATTGCCAGGCAACCCTCAAATGCCAACTGAGAAATTTATATCGGAATTACCTGATTCTTGGAGAGTGAAGCCATGATAATCAAATGCCATACGATTTATAACCATATTACTAAAAAATATTGTATGGAAAAAAATAATGCCAGCTTAACAAAAGGAAAAAACTATTTGGTTATGCAGCTTTATTTTATTGAGAGTGCAGTTTATTACAGAATTATTGCCGATAACTCTACTGAATATACTCATCCTATACTTATAAGAGCCGAAGATTTTTCAATTGTTTCAGGTAAAATACCGCCTAATTGGGTTTTAAATAGATTCAATGAATTTGGTGTAACGCTTGGTCCAGAAAAATGGTCTAACCCTGATTATTGGGATGAAGATTTTTGGGATGATTGGTCAAATGGAAGTGAAGAAGCCATAAAGTGCTATAACGAAGAGCTGGCTATTATAAAATTGACAGATCAAGATTTGTTATAAAGTTAAGATTTGGTTGTATATAAGACAATATCTCCCCGATCTTTTTTGCTGCGCTCAAAAGATCGCCTTCTTTTGATAGGGGGCGCAAGTATCTGATGTTAGCCAGAGTACGAGCGGGGGGATGTGAATTAATTTTATATTCCTGGAGAATTATTTAGTGATAATAAAGTGTCATATAACTTATAATGAGAAGACTCAAAAATACCGTATGGAAGATTTTGAGCACGATTTATCGAGAACTAAAAATTATTTTGTTTTACAAATCTATTATTTTGAAAAAGAGCTCTGTTATAGGCTTGTTGAACAAGAAGATGCAGAAACAAAACAGCCCATTTTAGTGAAGTTAGATTTCTTTTCTTTGGTATCTGGAAAAATTCCAAATACTTGGTCTTTAACTACAATCAATAAAAATCAGACTGTTTTAGGTCCTGAGCAATGGTCAAATACCAATAATTGGAAAAAAGGTTTTTGGGAAGATTATTTAAATGGCGACCTGGAAGCCATAAAATCTTATAGAGATGAGCTTGAGCTTATAAAAATAACAGATAAGGATTTTTTATAATAGTCTGTTAATATTTACAAAAAATTTAATGGAAAAGGGCATGTTAAATAAATTTAGAAACATAAAAATATAAGGGGATTAATATGAAAATTTTATCTATCCAAGAATTAGAAAAGGTAAGTGGTGCTGGATTTAAAATAAGCCCAGATTTTGAAATACTTTGGAGTGATATACTGTTCGCGGGTGCGGCTTTTAAATTCGGTTACAATTTTTGGCCTGCTGTCATTCCTTTTATGGCATATAAATATGGATATTCGATCTTTGATTTCAAAGAACAAGGAATTAAACAAGTGGACGATTTGCCTGCTAGTTTAGAGAATGAATAGTATTTTTAGAGGTTTTCAATATTTTTATGAGAGAATTAATGATTTTAGATTTAATAAATGTTTCAGCAGGGGGATTAAAACTTAAAGTTGATTATGAAATTCCTTGGGTTGATGTATTTGTTGCAATCTCTATTTTTCATTTTGGTGGAGCTTGGGGGATCCTGGCGGTGCCAATTGCAGCTTATAAATATGGCTATACTTTTAATGATTTTAAAAGCGAGTGGCCCGCTAAAGAGGATAATGTTACGCTGAGTGATTCATAAATTTTAGGCTTCGCAACGGAGGTAAGGGAAAATTTCAATTGCCCAGAAACCCTCAAATGCCAACCGAGAAATTTATATCAGAATTACGTGATTTAGATTAAACAAAAATCTTGAGCATCCGTCATCACCTTGAATCAGTAGCCTAATGTAAGTAAAATACCATCCATTATAATAAAATCAAAAAAGGAAGAATAGGATGTTTTCTCAAAAAACTGTTTTAGCGGCGGCTTGCTTGCCGTTATGTTTGCTTTTTTCTCAAAATGTTTTAGCCCAAACTACTTTTTCTAGTAAGTATGCACCCTATATAGGATATCAGCACAGTTTTACGAATTATACTTTTGGTGATAAATCCGTTACTAAATATTCACCAAGATTTTTTATGGGCATGAACCCCATACAAGCAAAAAATTATAAAATGGGTTTTGAATTGGGGTATACCTTGCCGGTTTCTCATGAAGAATCTCGTTTATACTACTCATCTTCTTATGGAAAGGGTTTAGTTCGAGAAAATGCATCAATAAGCACAAAGGCTAATGATATCTATTTTACTTTTTATCAAACACTCAGTAGCAATATCTCCCCGATCTTTTTTGCTGCGCTCAAAAGATCGCCTTCTTTTGATAGGGGGCGCAAGTATCTGATGTTAGCCAGAGTACGAGCGGGGGGATGTGAATTAATTTTATATTCCTGGAGAATTATTTAGTGATAATAAAGTGTCATATAACTTATAATGAGAAGACTCAAAAATACCGTATGGAAGATTTTGAGCACGATTTATCGAGAACTAAAAATTATTTTGTTTTACAAATCTATTATTTTGAAAAAGAGCTCTGTTATAGGCTTGTTGAACAAGAAGATGCAGAAACAAAACAGCCCATTTTAGTGAAGTTAGATTTCTTTTCTTTGGTATCTGGAAAAATTCCAAATACTTGGTCTTTAACTACAATCAATAAAAATCAGACTGTTTTAGGTCCTGAGCAATGGTCAAATACCAATAATTGGAAAAAAGGTTTTTGGGAAGATTATTTAAATGGCGACCTGGAAGCCATAAAATCTTATAGAGATGAGCTTGAGCTTATAAAAATAACAGATAAGGATTTTTTATAATAGTCTGTTAATATTTACAAAAAATTTAATGGAAAAGGGCATGTTAAATAAATTTAGAAACATAAAAATATAAGGGGATTAATATGAAAATTTTATCTATCCAAGAATTAGAAAAGGTAAGTGGTGCTGGATTTAAAATAAGCCCAGATTTTGAAATACTTTGGAGTGATATACTGTTCGCGGGTGCGGCTTTTAAATTCGGTTACAATTTTTGGCCTGCTGTCATTCCTTTTATGGCATATAAATATGGATATTCGATCTTTGATTTCAAAGAACAAGGAATTAAACAAGTGGACGATTTGCCTGCTAGTTTAGAGAATGAATAGTATTTTTAGAGGTTTTCAATATTTTTATGAGAGAATTAATGATTTTAGATTTAATAAATGTTTCAGCAGGGGGATTAAAACTTAAAGTTGATTATGAAATTCCTTGGGTTGATGTATTTGTTGCAATCTCTATTTTTCATTTTGGTGGAGCTTGGGGGATCCTGGCGGTGCCAATTGCAGCTTATAAATATGGCTATACTTTTAATGATTTTAAAAGCGAGTGGCCCGCTAAAGAGGATAATGTTACGCTGAGTGATTCATAAATTTTAGGCTTCGCAACGGAGGTAAGGGAAAATTTCAATTGCCCAGAAACCCTCAAATGCCAACCGAGAAATTTATATCAGAATTACGTGATTTAGATTAAACAAAAATCTTGAGCATCCGTCATCACCTTGAATCAGTAGCCTAATGTAAGTAAAATACCATCCATTATAATAAAATCAAAAAAGGAAGAATAGGATGTTTTCTCAAAAAACTGTTTTAGCGGCGGCTTGCTTGCCGTTATGTTTGCTTTTTTCTCAAAATGTTTTAGCCCAAACTACTTTTTCTAGTAAGTATGCACCCTATATAGGATATCAGCACAGTTTTACGAATTATACTTTTGGTGATAAATCCGTTACTAAATATTCACCAAGATTTTTTATGGGCATGAACCCCATACAAGCAAAAAATTATAAAATGGGTTTTGAATTGGGGTATACCTTGCCGGTTTCTCATGAAGAATCTCGTTTATACTACTCATCTTCTTATGGAAAGGGTTTAGTTCGAGAAAATGCATCAATAAGCACAAAGGCTAATGATATCTATTTTACTTTTTATCAAACACTCAGTAGCAATAGCCATTGGTTTTTAAAGCCAGGATTAGAATATTATCAACATATTCATCGCAATAGTGATAATCATGGTTTTTTTGAAGAAGAAAAGACTCCCTCATTATATTTAACAGCGAGAGCAGGTATTGGTTACAAATTTAACAGTGGGGTAGCCTTTAATCTTAGCTCTGGTACTCGATTTGTTGATTTACGTCATAACAGCAATCCAAAAAGATTTTTATTCAATATGAATATGGAATACGCATTTTAATACGAATAAGTCATTTTAGGCTAAATAACTGCGCTGGCCAATAAATCCAAAGATTCAGCTAGCGCTTTAAATAGTCCGAAAACATCCTTTT
>CAYSTH010000072.1:0-10160 GCA_964433995.1 uncultured Francisellaceae bacterium
CAATCCAATATGTCCCATAACAGGCACACCCGATTCAACAATATGTTTGATAAGCTCTATATTGCCTTCACACCCTTCTAGTTTTATTGCACTGGCGCCTGCTCGCATAATGGCTTCAACCGCATTCATTGCAATATCCAGCCCTTTGCGGTAGGACATAAAAGGTAAATCTCCTACGACAAATTTAGTCGGCGCCCCTCTTGCCACTGCAGCAGTATGCATTACCATCATCTCGACTGTTGCTGATAATGTATTAGGAAAACCATGTACTGTCATCGCAACCGAATCACCCACTAAAATAATATCAATCGGCGTATCTTGAATGATTTTGGCAAAACCATAATCATAACAAGTGATCATAGAAATTTTTTGTTTACGTTGCTTGCAACGGATAAAATCATGAATATTCATGTATCTTTCCTTTTTTTTGGGTTAAATTCACAAATGCCTGATAAATACCAGCAAATGCATCTTGACGTGTTTGTAAAGCTTGAATATTTTTTTGAATAGTTAAATTATCTTTCCGGGCCAAAGGTCCAGTCAACGGATTATCAGTATGTTGAAGGTTAAACATGGTTTGCTGTAAATAAACATAAGCCGCTTCTTTAGGAATACCTAAATCTTGTTCTAAACTCAAAAATAGTTTTTGAAATAAAATAGTCGAAAAATTATTGCTGAGCACACACAAACTATGATAATAAGGCTTATCTCTGCTTAATATATTTGCGCTACGATTTGGTAATCCTGGCAATAAATCTGATAGCTTATTAGCCGTTTCATTATTTTCAGATGGTTGCTCAACCATAAAAAATAAATCTTTATACCAATTGACAGGGTTTAATTTTTCACCAAATGAGCCTAAAGGATGTGCCGAATAAATACCCGGAATGCTCAAAGCACCAGATAAATGCAACCATTTATGTTTAGGTATATCGGGGTGAGATAAAATAAAGGGTTCAATACTTTTATCTGAAATAACCAATAAAATTCTACTGGCCTGCAAAGCATAATCGGCAAATTTATTTTGATTATTAGGTGCATTATGACGATACCAATGCAGATAAGGTAAAGATAAACTATCAAAATAAAAACGCAAATGATGCGCTAATCGGCCGTTACCGACTATTAAAAAATAAGGCTTCATATAATAAGGTACCTGTCTAAATTGGTAACAAGATCAAGTCCATGTAGCCGTATTCTACTCAAATAGCTGTTTGACACACAAATTTAAATTTTGGCATGATAACCTTGCTAAGCAATCGTTAGTTATTGGTGGCTTAGCGGGTCAATCCGAAGCAGTGTGTGAGCAAAGACAAAGAGCATCAAAGGTAAAAAAATTAAAACTACCCGAATGAATCCTGCTTTTGTCTTTGCTTACATCCGTATAAACGACAAACGGTAGTTCTATAGGCTATTTAACTCATTTAATATCTTTATCATTGTTAAGTCAATTGACTAATTTTGTAAAGATTTAGGTTAAATATGTCATTTTTTGCCACAAAATCGCCCAAATACATGCTAGATTTCGCCAGTGCCTATGTCACAGCTAATTACGCTTATAGCCTGGCTAAGCAAAAAATCCTTGGAACGTTAGACGTCTCAGACCCGATAGATTTACTTACACCCAATCAGTCAAGTTCTAGTTATTCAGTTAATGAACTTATTAACTTACCTGCGGGCATGCATGGTTTTATTTTAGTGGAAGCAGTTCACTCTGAAGCAGCCAACATCAAAGTATGTTTTAGGGGCGTGCAACTTACCGATTTAAGCAGTGTTAAACGTGCCCTTGAAGTAACCGGACCAGGCATCAACAGTTTTATCGATGCATCTGCAACGATCATGAAGCAGATTGAAGCCGTTACTCAAAAGTATACAAAAGTCGAACTAGAATTCACCGGTCATAGTTTAGGGGGAGCTGATGCAACACATAGTTTCCACGATTTTTTGTATCATTACACAAGAGATTACCAATTTCACAATGTTGAAAAGCTCACGCTCAATACCTTAAATGCCCCCGGCAATCACATTGGTTTAAGCGATTCTTTAAATGATTTATTACGAGCAAATCACTATAACAGCAAGCCTTTAGATGTCGAAATTAACGTTGCGATTAGCGATGGCGATATGCTCTCTCAAATAGGACAAAATCCTTTTATTAATATTGCGCCTAACTTGGCAACCATACAACTTTGTCATGTGGATAAAATTATTTACGATCCTCATTCTACTTGGGGGGAATTTTTTAGTACTTTACCTGATATTGTCAAAGAAATGGTTTATATCGCACATACTTTAGATCCTATTTTTTCGACGGGTTCTCTTACAGATAAGGAGCTTTCCCCTAATTTTTCGTATCAATATTTCAATAACCAAACAGCGACGGATGGCCAAGAAATCAATGATATCTTAGCCTATAAATGGCATCTTGCTTCAGCAATTAATTGCTTGGCTGAAACGGCTAATGCCTTGATTGATATTGGCTCAGTGATTTCTGATTATTCTCAAGAATATTTTTATGATGAAGAATATAGTAATGAGTACTCAGATTTATATACTGAACTATACGACACTCAGTCACCGTTAGAACAAAATACGTTTCAAGCTCAGATCTCCCCTACTGAAAATTTTTTATCCCTAGACATTACCTCTTGGTTTGGCTAGTCATTAACGTTATCATGACATGAATAATATATTATTAATCATGTCATGGTAAGAAAATCATATGCCTTTAGAATTAGTCAATATTGAGCATTCTGACAATAAAGCCGTCTTACGCCAGCCTACTGCTACAGTGAGTTTTCCGCTCACAACAGAAATAAAACAATTAATCGCCGACATGAAGCAAAAAGTACTTGAAATCGACGGTGTCGGCCTGGCAGCACCTCAAGTAGGATATGGGCTTAATTTATTTGTGTATGTCATCTCAGAAGAAGCAAAATCGTTGAGAAAAGATGCCTCCGAAGTTATCCCTGTCACGGCACTATTGAATGCCTCTTATGAGCCTATTGGACGCCCTACTGAAAAGAAAGTGGAAGATTGGGAGGGCTGTTTTTCTGTATTAACCACAATGGGAAAAGTTCCCCGATATCGTCGAATAAAATATCGAGCACAAGACGAAAATGGCAATAAAATCGAAGGGATAGCCAAAGGATTTACCGCCAGAGTATTGCAACACGAAATTGACCATCTCCATGGCACGCTCATTATCGATAGGCTTGAAAAACAGCATATTCATGGTCCTATTGAAACTATGCGTGCATTACGAGCTAAAGAGTTTACACCTAAACAAATAGAAATTATCAAGAAAAAACAACAAAATAAAAAAGATGAGCAAAAATAAAATCGTGTAGTTCAGCAAAAAATAAAAAAGACAAAAAATGAACCCTTTTTTAATAAAATGAATCTAACGTCGCGATAGGGAGGATTTTTGGGCAACCGGGATTTCTCCGCTATCAAAGATACCTGTACCTTACTAAACGATACTCGGAGGTGCTTTATGAAAGGCATGAGTGTAGTTGATGTGGTAGTAGTCTTGTTAGTTGTGGTGGGAGGCATTAACTGGGGATTAGTCGGTGCTTTCAATATCGATCTAGTTGCTCATATTTTTGGCGCTGGCTCGATGTTTGCTAGAGTGGTGTATGTACTCGTCGGCCTGGCTGCTGTGTACATGCTCTACGGAGTCTTCACAAAAGGCAAAGGGAGCTAGGGGTTTTGTGAATAGCTAACATGATAACGAGTTACTATTAATAAACATAACTCCAATAACATCATAGACAGTTCAGGCTAACATCATTAATGAAAGTTAATATGTTAGCTTTTTTATTGCCTGTTATTCACACTATAATTATGTTAATTTTTATAGAAATAACTTCTTCAATTGGGATGATGCTAGATTATGGCCTGGATACAGAAAAAACCTTTCTCCGAATGGATTCTTATTTTTGCTAAACTCTATTTTTTACCCATCGGAAGAATCGGCCGTATTGATTACCTAATCGCTTTTATTACCGTTTTTATTATTGGTTATTTTGGTGTGTTAATGCCTGGACTGCAATTTGGCATTGCTAAGGTGGGAGCTAATAATTTTACCTATACCTTGCCACCAGGAAAAGAATACATAAGTCAGTTGGTAAGTATAAACTCTATTATTTGTGCTTGGATTTTGTTATGTTCTTCTGCTAAACGTCTGAAAGATTTAGATAGCAAAGTCTGGTATGTGATTTTTGTTATTATTCCAGCTGTTAATTTATTTGTATTACTTGGATTACTTTTATCAGAGGGATCGCCTCGTATGAATAAGTATGGTCCCGTTAAAAAACCATTGAGTCTTTAAGCAAACTCTTTTAGAATCGGGAAAAGATGGGGTTGATCATGCAAGCTTTAAAATTCATATGGAACTCTCTATTATCCATCAGCACGGCCTGGCAAACCATCAGGCATTTTATGCTGGCAAGAAACCAAATACTTAAAGCTGAAAATATCAAAGATAATCAACCTGACCAACCTCTACGTACACCTGATGAACAATTTTCTCCCTATGAGTGCGCAACTGAGTATTTGAAAGCAACTGTGAATATGGCGCAAGGAGCATTGTATATGCATACCGCGCTTGAAACCGTTGTTCAAAGTTGTGGTATAGAACAGTCTATCCCTGGCATTTATTTCTGCCGTTACATTTATCCTGTTGGCACCGCACTCGCCACAGCTCAAACTGTTTATCAAGTCGGCTCTTATCTCAATACTAAACTAAAACCTAATTAATAACTCAAGAGATTTTGTTGTATGCCTAATGCTTCTATTAGAATGTGGATTATATGGCTTTTAGCCTCATTTTTTTATGCCTACCAATATATTTTACGTGTCACACCCAGTGTTTTAATGTCTGATCTCCTGACAAAATTTCATGTCAGTGCAGAACAATTCGGTTTATTCTCTGGTGTGTATTATCTTGGGTATGCTGCCATGCACATCCCTATTGGTATTTTGCTCGACAGAGTGGGTCCTAAAATTATTTTACCTATCAGTGTACTACTGAGCGTATTAGGCATGATGCCACTTATTTACAGTACAGATTGGGCCTACCCTACACTAGGCCGGTTATTAATTGGTATTGGCTCAAGCGGTGCCATTTTAGGGGTATTCAAAATTATCCGTTTGGGCTTTGGTGATGCTAACTTTAACCGCATGTTAGGTATCTCTGTAACGATTGGGTTAATCGGTGCTATATGGGGTGGACGACCTCTGCAGTTTTTATTAGACCAACTCGGTTTAGAACAATTAATTTGGCTCGTTTCGGCCATTGGTTTGGTATTGGCTGCTGGTATTTTCATTGCTATGCCTAAACAAAAGCCACACGCTATCGTCGGCAATGCGAGTGTTTTGCTCGATATAAAAAATGTGTTGACCAATAAAAAAGTGTTGTTTGTATGCTTATTAGGCGGCATGATGGTCGGCCCACTTGAAGGATTTGCCGATGTTTGGGGCAAAGAATTTTTAAAATCTAATATGGGTTTTGATAATCATTTATCTGCTGAATTACCTTCTTATATCTTTTTTGGTATGTGTTTTGGTGCCCCTGTCATCACTTATCTAGCGGATAAATTTAGATCTTACTTTGCCTTTATTATTACTGGCGCGATTATTATGGCCAGCAGTTTCATTTGGATTTTTAACAGTCATGGCTTTAATGCGACGGAACTGAAAGTTTTATTTTCAGTCATTGGTGTGATGTGTGCTTACCAAATTTTGGTGATTTATTTGGCCTCCACTTTTGTCGATGAAACGGTTGTCGGACTCACCACAGCCTGCGCCAATATGATTATGATGTCATTTGGTTACTTTTTTCATTACTTTATTGGTAAGCTTATGGATATTAATTGGGATGGCACATTAGTAGATGGCGCGCGTGTTTATCCACCCGAAGCATTCGTTCAAGGCTTAAGTATTATTCCTATTGGATTAATTATTGGTGCAATTGGCTTTACGTTGGTCAAATTAAAAAAATAAACATAATAAAAGATAATAATATTAATTTAAAATATTTTTATAATCTAATGTTGCTTTATCTAAACTGAGTTTGTTTAAAAAGTTTGAAAAGCACATCCAAGCAGTCAAGGCATTTAAATCAGCGATTTGCGGAGGTAAGTACTTTGGCTGCACCACAATCCCCTCTTGCACCAACTCGGCTAATGTCCCAACATCTTGTAAGGTGGTTTTGCCACAAAACAATAACCCTATTCGATCTAATTTACCAAATTTAACAGCCAACTGAATTAAATTATAAACTTCTATAAAACCTTTACAATAAGATAAATCTTTTGTAAAAGGACCTAAGGTAGGTAAACTGCCTCTAAACACTCTGGCAGAATGTGAATACGCGTCATTTTCAGTAAATCCTTCTACTCTAAAATATTCAAATAATTCTAAAAAATTTGCACCATTTTCAACCATTTCTACCGCACGGATACGATTAGCTAATCTTTTTAATCTGGCAGTGGTCGACACAAACGCAAAAATTTCCATTAAAATCGCCAAGCCTTCTTGTGTCACCGTAGAAGAAGGTGGCCCTTTGCCTAAGAAAGTACAATAAGGTTGTTCTAAACCATTAATTGTGGTGGCTAAATGCACCCAACCTTCATGAACTTCTAATACCTTCAGTTCTCTTTCATTAAACATGGCATCTTTTCTGATTTTAATATAATCCGCTCCTGCGGCTGCATCGGCAATAATGCCATCGCTTATCATGACTCTAACGGAATCATCATGAAAATAATCATTTAACCTTTTCTGTAAAATAACCACAGCTTCTTCAGAAGAAAGCGTTTTTTCGTCTTCTTTGATTAAATTACTTTTGTCGATTTCAATCAGCGATTCAACCATCATGGCGCCCATTTCTGCAATATTGGGATCGCCTGCATGAAAAACATCTAAAGCAGAACCATATAGTTGTTGTGACATCATGCTGAATTCTGGCGTACCTCTTGCTTCAAGCATACGCAAAACAGTATTGTATTCACGACAAATACGCCGCATGATATGCCCTATAGCAGAATATTGTCCTAAACTTTTTGTAATCGCTCTTTCAATTAAATGGAATTCTTGTCTTTTTTTTATCCAATCTAATTGATTATTTTGAAGATAAAAATCTTTATCAATTTCTGGAAGTTTTTTAAATTTAGCCTCAAAAAACTTAGCTTTAACCTCTGGCCCCCATTTAATCGCATCTAAAACACGTATAGGGGATTGTGCTGTCACAATCGCATCGGACAACTCTTTGATCTTGTCAAAATAATCTTGAGTATAAAGTGTGTTCATACTCTTAATTATATCGGTAAATTAAAAATTAAGTTAATGAGCAGAACTGAGAAAAAATACAGTTAATTTTTGTCATATGATGTCAGGTTTTGTCACATTTTGTCAGTTGGGAAGCTATTAAGATTAGCTTATAATTACCGTAACTCTTTGAATTACTTCGATTTAAGTATGTCAACATATGAGTTGGCATATTCTATGCAACTCTAAAAGTAAGTACATCCATTAAACCTAAATTAAGATGTATTTTATATGCCCTTACTCAATCGAATACTGTACACAAAAATGCTGGAGAAAAAAGATGATTAAATCAATACAAAAAGGTTTCACCTTAATCGAACTGATGATCGTGGTTGCTATTATTGGTATTCTTGCCGCCATCGCGATACCGGCTTATAGCGATTACATGACTCGAGCTCGTGTTGCTGAAATGGTGACAGTTGCTTCTGCTGCTAAAACATCTGTTTCAGAATATATTCTGGCTAAAAATGCTTTTCCTGCTAATGCGGCAGCAGCTGGCGTGACAACGATTAGCACACCTATGGTAAAAAGTTTAACTGTTGGTGCTAACAATGGCGTTATTACTGTTAGCTCATCTGATAAAGTGACTGGTACAGCTGATGATATTGCTATTGTGCTCACGCCTACCAATAATGGCACAAGCGTATCCTGGACTTGCACAGCAACGGGTAAAACACAATTTGCTCCTGCTTCTTGCAGATAAGTTTACTTAACTGAGAATAATCATCAAAAACGGAGGCCTCGCCTCCGTTTTTTTTTGCTCTCTACTAAAACTTGAAGATATTATTTTTTCCTGGATGCCAGCCTTCGCTGGCATGACAAATTCGAGTGTTCTATCTTAAAGTAATTTTATTCAACTGTTTTTATTTTCAGTCATTGCCCAAGTTAAGACAAGTTAGCTAATATTAGAGAACAAATTCTTAAAAAAACACAGGCAAAACACCATATTATGTCAAAAGAATCTTTTCAAAATAAAACGCAGCCTAGCCTTCCTCATCAAATCAGTGGGCTTGCTCGAAAATTAGTACAAATACAGCGTTTAAATGAAACGAAGGCTCTTGAATTAATAGAAAAATCAAAAAAAGATAAAATATCATTGGTGACTTGTCTGATAGAAGAAAAAATGATTTCTGCTAATGAATTAGCTTTAATTTCTAGCGAAGCATTTGGTATACCCTTTTTCGATTTGAAGACAATAAACTATGAATATGTACCTAAAAACATTTTAAATGAAAAAATCATTCGAGAACATCACTGTTTACCTATTTTTAAAAGAGGCAATCGCTTATATTTAGCTATTTCAGATCCAACAAATGTTTCTGCAGTAGATGAGTTTCGATTTAACACAGGGCTTAGCATTGAAGCCATTTTGGTAGAAGATCCTGACTTAAGAAATGGCATTGAATATTTATTGACGAGTTCTGAGTCACAATCTTTTACAGGTCTAGAAGATGCTGATTTAGACAGCCTAGATATTATTAGCAACGAAGAAGAAAATGCTCAACCAGGGTATCATTCCAATACTCCTGATGCAGATGATGCTCCTGTTGTACGATTTGTGAATAAGATATTGCTCGATGCTATCAATCGAGGTGCTTCCGATATTCATTTTGAACCATATGAAAAATTTTATCGAGTTCGATATAGACAAGATGGTATTTTAAATGAAATATCTACACCACCAGCTAACATCGGTTCAAGGCTTTGTGCGAGACTAAAGGTCATGTCGAAATTAGACATTTCAGAACGCAGAATTCCGCAAGATGGTCGGTTTAAAATGAATATTTCTAAAAATCGTTCTGTTGATTTTCGAGTCAGCACTTGCCCTACTCTGTTTGGTGAAAAAGTGGTTATGCGTGTTTTGGATCCAGCTAATGCCAAATTGGGTATTGATGCTTTAGGATATGAAGAAAAACAAAAAGAACAGTTTTTGTATGCTATTCACCGACCTCAAGGAATGGTTTTGGTCACAGGACCAACCGGAAGTGGTAAAACCATTTCTTTATATACAGCTTTAAATATATTAAATACAACAGAGGTGAATATCTCTACGGCAGAAGATCCTGTCGAAATTAATTTACCCGGTATTAATCAAGTCAATGTTAATCCCAAAGCAGGTTTATCTTTTTCAGCCGCTTTAAAATCATTTTTAAGACAAGATCCTGATATCGTCATGGTAGGAGAAATTCGAGATTTAGAAACCGCTGAAATTGCAGTAAAAGCCGCTCAAACAGGACATATGGTACTCTCTACTCTACATACGAATAGTGCACCTGAAACCATCATGAGATTAGTCAACATGGGAGTTCAGCCGTTTAATTTAGCCACTTCTGTTATTTTGGTCATAGCACAACGATTAGCCAGAAAACTATGCTCCGAATGTAAAGAAATAATCAATATACCTAAACAATCTTTATTAGAATCTGGTTTTATAGAAAATGAATTAACTGATTTAACGCTTTATGGACCCAAGGGCTGCGATCATTGTAATCAAGGATATAAAGGACGTGTTGGATTATATGAAGTACTCCCCATATCCAAACAAATGGGCAACATTATTATGCAACATGGAAGTGCCATTGATATTGCCAAACAAATGGACAAAGAAGGCTTCATTACTTTACGAAGAGCAGGTTTAAATAAAGTTAAACAAGGCCTCACTAGCTTAGAAGAAATTAATCGTGTAACCAAGGATTGATATTATTATGCCTAGTGCTGTCAAAAAAAATATAAAAAATAATAAACATAGTTATATTTATGAAGGTCTAGATTCTCGTGGCGCAAAAGTAAAAGGTGAAATAGAAGCCGAATCAATAGCCTTAGCTAAA
>CAYSTH010000073.1:0-10071 GCA_964433995.1 uncultured Francisellaceae bacterium
GCTTCCAGTTAAGTTAATTTAAGATTAAATCACAATATGTAAATGTGCAAGTAATCTGGTTGACAAAATTAGTTTTGTTCTGCTGGACTAACTAACAGGATAACTCCAAATCCAGGGTGATCGAAATAACGAATTTCGTTCAATTTAATTTTTTGTGATTGTTTAAGTCTAAATGTAACTGGACGTTCCTCGCCAGAGGCCGCAGAGTTTGCACTAACCCCTAACATGCCAATTTTTTGACGGGTGATTTTCATATTTTTAGTCAAAAGTAAGTCAACGTCAGCATGTAAAAATCGGCTGCTATTAATGGTGCCATCTACTTCATTTTGATTGCTGATTCTTATATAAGAAGATGCACTTTTTTCCCCAATAGGTTGTTGCCAAGCCGTGTGTAGCAATACTTTGACATTGCCAGGTTTTTTTAGTTGCTTAGGGGTAACAAGATTCGGTTGAGAAGCTTGGTTTAGGTTGGGAGAACCTGGGTTTTCTGGCCACCATTCTTCGCCTAGAGCCTGTTTATTTGCTTGTTCAAATACCATGATTTCTATTTGATAGAGTTTGTCGGCAAGGGCTGAATGAATTGGGCAGAAAACTAAGAGTATGATGACGTTGAGTATGCTTTTTTTTGCTGAAAATTTCATTTGTATTCTCCTAAAGGGTCGGCACAGGGACCGGCCCCTACGTAAACCGTCTCTAAGTTCAGAATTTTTTATTATTGGCACTATCAAATGTAGGGGCCGGTCCCTGTGCCGGCCCTTTCAATAAAAACCTAAGATCCTATCTTAACAATAATCCCCTCAAGCTGCTTTAATTTTTCCATTGCTTCTTTATGAATATTACCACCCGTATCTTTGATAGGGTCAAAATTAAATAATAACCTAGAAGATCCTTTAATTTGAAACTTTTTGGGTTGAGTCTGGATTAACTGAATAATTTTACGAGAATCGACATTAGGGGTGTCTGTAAAATCAATTTTGCCTCCTTGCATACCGGCATCGATTTTTTTAATGCCTAGAGGTGCCGCCAGTAGTTTTATTTCAGTTACTTTAAATAAATTTCGGGTTTCATCTGGCAGTAAACCAAATCTATCTATCATTTCAACTTGCAGTTCTTCTAAATCGGCTTTAGATTTTGCAGATGCAATGCGTTTGTATAAAATTAAACGCGTGTGCACATCACCTAAATATTTATCTGGAATAAAAGCAGGCAAGTGACAGTCAATTTCAGTGGTTTCAATCGCAGGAGAAATATCCTGAATTTTCTTGCCAGATTTTAGGGCTTTTACCGTTTTTTCTAGCATTTCCATGTATAAATGATACCCAATGCTATGCATGTTCCCACTTTGGCCTTCGCCTAAAATTTCACCTGCACCACGAATTTCTAAATCTTGTGTGGCCAGCATAAAGCCTGAGCCCAGCTCTTCTAAAGATTCTAATGCTTCTAATCTCTTTACGGCATCTTTACTAATGGTTTTCACAGGGGGAGTAAAGCAATAAGCATAAGCTTGGTGGTGAGAGCGTCCAACACGTCCTCGTAATTGATGTAGTTGAGCTAACCCAAATTTATCAGCTCGTTCAATAATAATCGTATTGGCACTGGGCACGTCGATACCTGTTTCAATAATGGTCGTGCAAACTAAAATATTAAAACGTTGATGATAAAAATCGGCCATCACTTGTTCAAGTTGACGTTCCGCCATTTGTCCATGTGCAACCGCTATTCTGGCAGAAGGGATACTGCTTTCTAAATCACGAGCCGTCTTTTCGATGGTATCAACATCATTATGCAAATAATAAACCTGTCCACCACGCTTTAATTCTCTTAGTATGGCTTCAGTAACAAGAGGCGTGCTAAATTCACGTACAAAAGTTTTAATTGCCAAACGTTTTAAAGGGGGTGTGGCAATAATCGATAAATCCCGAATCATCGAAAGAGATAAATTCAGCGTTCTAGGAATAGGGGTAGCTGTGAGCGTTAAAATATCCACTTCAGATTTTAATGACTTGATTTTTTCTTTTTGATTCACACCAAATCGGTGTTCTTCATCAATAATCAATAAACCTAATTGTTGAAATTGAATTTGTGATTGCAATAATTTGTGCGTGCCAATCACAATATCCACTTTGCCAGCTGAGATATCTTCAATAATTTTCGATTGATTTTTAGCCGATACAAATCGAGATAATACCTCGATTCGAATAGGCCAGTCACTCATTCTGTCTTTAAAATTTTGAAAATGTTGTTCGGCAAGCAACGTGGTCGGCACTAAAATAGCCACTTGTTTGTGATTGATGGCGGTCATAAATGCCGCACGCATCGCGACTTCAGTTTTACCAAAGCCGACATCACCACAGACTAATCTATCCATCGGTTTAGACGATTTTAGGTCGTTTAGCACATCTTCGATGGCTTTAGCCTGATCGGGGGTTTCTTCAAACTGAAAGCTATTAGCAAACTGCGCATAGGCTTGCTCGTCAAAACTAAATTCGGGGCGGCTTCTTAATGCCCTTTTGGCATAAATTTCGAGCAAATCGGCAGCTGTATCTTTAATTTTATCAAAGGCTTTTTTCTTGGCTTTTTCCCAATGGTCGGTGCCTAATTTATGTAAAGGAGCATGTTCTGAATCATTGCCACTATAACGAGAAATAAAGTGCAGAGAAGAAACCGGCACGTATAATTTATCCCCGCCGGCATATTCGATGGTGAGATATTCCCCTTGGCTTTGTCCAACCGAAATATTTTGTAATCCTAAATAGCGCCCTACACCACAATCAATGTGCACTACAGGGTGGCCAATTTGCAACTCAGCCAAGTTGCGAATCATGTTTTCAGGATCAGACGCTGTTTTACGCCTTCTTCGCTGCATGACCCTTCGGCCATATAATTGTGCTTCGGCAATGAAAATCATTTTTTGTTGTAAGTCGATAAAACCTTCATCGATGGGTGCGACAGTAATCGCTAACTTAAGCGGAGAAGCTAAAAAGGTTTTAATGTCCGAACACGTTTTAGGAAAGATTTGATGCGTATTTAATAATTGAGTTAAGGTTTCTTTACGGCCTGAAGATTCTGCACAAAACAGCACTGCATAATCAGAATGTGTTTGAATTAATTTAAGCACTTTTTCTAACGGTTGAAGAGAGGCATTTTTATTATCCAGTTCAACATTAGATAAAGGCTGATAAATTTCTGCTGCTTTGTTTTTTTCTTGTTCTTGTGCATTTGGCGAATGTAATTCAACAGAGGGCCATTTTTTTAATAACCCAAAAAGCGTGTCTATTGTTAAATAAAGTTGTTCAGGCGGTAGAATAGGACGTGTGTAATCGTGCCGAAGCTGTTCATAACGATTATCGATATCTTGCCAAAACTGTTGAGTAGCTTCATAGTTTTGATGGTAGACAAAAAGCTGAGCTTCTTTAGGCACATAATCAAAAAAACTACTCATTTGCTCAAAAAACAAAGGCAAATAATATTCTATGCCCGCAGATGCAATGCCTTCGGTGATATCTTGATAAATCGGACAGAGTTGTGGATTGCCTTCAAATTGTTCTCGCCAACGGGTGCGAAAATATTTAACCGCTTCGGTGTTGAAGGGAAATTCATGTGCGGGCAATAAAACAATTTCTTCGGTTTTTTCAATGGTTCGTTGGGTGGTGGCATCGAACCATCTCAAGCTATCTATCTCATCACCAAATAAATCGATTCGAATAGGGTGAGGTGCGCCCATTGGGAAAATATCAATAATGGCACCACGAATCGCAAATTCACCATGTTCCATCACTTGCGAAACAAAATGGTAACCGGTCTCAATCAATTTGGCTTTGAAGGCCTCAGGATGAATGTGTTGATTTATTTTTAGTTGAAACGCTAAACCACTAATAAAAGTAGTGGGAGGTAGTTTTTGAATTAAGGTAGAAACCGGCAAAATCACGATCCCTTGCTTCAAGAGAGGGAGATTCGCCAATATTTTTAATCGCTCAGAAACGATATCTTGATGCGGTGAAAAATTATCATATGGCAACGTTTCCCAGTCAGGAAAAAGAGAGATAGAGATATCGCCAAAAGCGCGTAATTCTCGCTCTAATCTACTTGCTGTTTGGCTATCTGGTGTAACGATAACAGACAGCATATTAGGGAAAGCAACATATTGTTGGCTAAGTTGGTAAGCCAGTGAGGCGCCAGGTAAGGAAGGCCAATAATCTTTATATCCAGGTTTCTTTGTGAGTTTGAACATGATCTTCTATTGTTGTGTGCAATTGATTTAATCGAGTGCGTTTTAAATAAGTTTCTCTTACTAGCATCATATCTTCAATAAACCAGGGAAGGGTGTCTAAAGAAAGCGCTTGTTTACTGTCTACACAGGCATGTTTGGGGGAGGGGTGTATATCTAGCAAAATCATATTTGCCCCCATAATCACGCCAGATGCTGCAATATGAAAAATATCATAAATTTTATCAGGGGCAGACAACAAATTACCCACTGAATGAGAAGGATCGATACAAACGGACATTTTACTTTGGCGTTTGACAACGGGTAAATGCGCAAAATCGACCAAATTACGATGAGGTTGTCCCAATAAGGTTTTAACGCCTCTTAGGCAAAAAATAATATTTTGGTTGCCCGACTTGGCAATATATTCAGCCGCTAAAACAGATTCTTCTAAGGTAATCCCAAAACCGCGTTTGTATAATATAGGAAAGTCAGTTTGTTTTCCTACACTGGTCAGTAATTCATAATTTTGAGCATTTCGAGTGCCAATTTGTAACATCACACCTGTTGGGTAGCCTGTTTGTTCCAATGCTTGTTGAATCTCGGCAATTTGTCTGTCATGTGTGACTTCCATGGCAATGATCTTAATGCCATATTTTCCGGCTAATTCAAATACATAAGGTAGACAACTTGCACCATGCCCTTGAAAATCATAGGGCGTGGTTCTGGGTTTATAAGCGCCCATACGAGTGCAAGTTAATCCCAAACTGGCCAAGCATCGCATGGTTTTCTCAACCGATGTAGGGTTATCAACGGCACAAAGTCCTGCAAAAATAGAAAAGCTATCTTGAGAGAATAACTGTTCTTGATAAGTAAAAGTATGTGGGGCACTACAAGCCGGTTTTAATACTCTAAGTTGTTCAGCAAAGGTCATAAATTTGTTATTTGTATGGCTTGTTTGTAAATAATATTCCTGATTCTATATGATTAAGAGGATTTTGACGAATTTGTTTGTAGTGATTACGGCAAATTTTAGCTAAACTGAAGCCTATGAAGATGAACAGACCTTTTAGCTTATTTGTCGGCCTGAGATATACCAACCTCAGAAAGCCCGATCATTTTATTAGTTTTATTTCTTTGGTGTCGATTATTGGCATTGCGTTAGGTGTCATGGTGATGATCACCGTCATGTCTGTCATGAATGGTTTCAGCAAAGAAATTCGCACACGAATTCTGAGTGTTACACCGCATCTTACCATTAGCGCCTTTAATCGAGAGCTAGGTGATTGGCAAGCGGTGCAGGCCAAAATTCAATCTCATCCTCAGTATGTTGCTGCTACACCTTATATCGATGGCCAGGGTATGTTTATCGAAGGTAAGCAAATTATTGGTGTGGGTATTAGAGGTATTTTGCCTTCTCAAGTCGAACAAGTGTTTCCTTTGCATTCAGCCATGATTGCAGGTAATGCAAATGATTTAAAACCAGGTGAATTTGGTATTGTGTTAGGTGTTGGTCTGGCTAATATGCTAGGAGCAGAAATAGGTGACAAGCTTACCCTGGTGATTCCTGATGTGACTTACACCATTGCAGGTGCAACCCCCAGATTTAAAACAGTTAAGGTTGTAGGGGTATTTGAAGTCGGGTATTTATACGATCAAAACTTTGCTTTTTTACATATGAATGATGCCAGCAAATTATTTAAAATGTCTCAAGGCGTTTCAGGGTTACAGGTTAAATTAAAAGATCCTTTCCAATCTCCTCAAATTTTACGAGAGATGAACAAAATCTTAGAAAATAAATATGTCCTTATTGATTGGACAATGGCCAATGGCACGTATTTTAGTGCTGTGAAAACTGAAAAAACCATGATGTTTTTTACTTTATTATTAATTTTGACTATTGCAGTATTTAATTTGGTTTCTACTTTGGTCATGGTGGTCACCGACAAAAAAGGGGATATTGCCTTACTGAGAACACTTGGTGCGTCTACCCAAAAAATCATGGCTATTTTTGTGGCACAAGGTGCCATGATTGGGGGAATAGGTACAATATTGGGCGTCATGTTGGGGGCGGTATTGTCTTTAAATGTCACTCGTATAGTTGATTTTATCGAAAGATTATTTCATGTGCAGTTTTTATCTAAAGAAGTCTACTTTATTAGTTTTTTACCATCGGATTTGCATCAAAGTGATGTCATTTTAATTGCCAGTTGTGCCTTTGGTTTAAGTCTATTAGCGACACTGTGGCCAGCTTGGCGTGCTGCTCAAATTGAACCTGCTAAAGCATTAAGGCAAGATCTATGAGTCATTCATCTTCTACCATATTATCTTGTGAGCGTTTAACTAAACGGTTTGAAGAAGCAAACAAACAGCCCTTAACGATTTTTGAAAATATTAGCTTTGAATTAAAGCAGGCTGAAAAAGTAGCCATTGTGGGGCGTTCAGGTTCGGGTAAAACCACCTTATTAAATATATTGGGTGGTTTGGAGTCAGCGACATCTGGTGCAGTGCATCTTATGGGTAAAGACATTACGCAGTTTAATGACAAAGAAAAAGGTCAAATCCGTAATCACCAATTAGGCTTTATTTTTCAATCTCACCATTTATTACCCGAATTCGATGCCATTGAAAATGTCTCTATGCCTTTATTAATTAGAGGCATGAATGCTTACGAAGTAAAAAGTTTGAGTACCGACATGCTGAAAAAAGTGGGTCTAGGAGATAGACTCACGCATAAGCCCAGTATGTTATCGGGGGGAGAGCGTCAACGTGTGGCAATTGCCAGGGCTTTGGTCACGAGACCCAAATTAGTTCTAGCCGATGAACCGACAGGAAATTTAGATTTTCAACATACTCAACAAGTCTATGAAATTATGTTGAATTTAATGAAAGAACTCGAAACCAGTTTTGTGGTGGTGACGCACGATTTAGATTTGGCGAATCAAATGGATAGAACGCTGAGATTACAGCAGGGGCAGTTAGGTTAAAGACATCCCCCCGCCTTATTCGCCCTGCTCATAAGTCGGCCCCCTATCAAAGGGGGCCAAAGAAAGAAATGGCCAAAATTTTATGACAATCTTGCCCTATAACGAAAATTTAAAATTTTATTCTCGCCAATTACGTTCTCAAATGACAGATTGTGAAAATTTACTTTGGCAAAAAATTAGACGGAAACAAATTTTGGATGTGCAATTTTACAGGCAAAAGCCAATAGGCTGCTACATAATAGATTTTTATTCAAATTTTCCTAAAATGGCTATAGAGTTAGATGGTAGCCAGCATTTTCAGGCAGAACAAAGAGCCAAAGATATAAATCGGGATCTATATTTAAATTCTATTGGTATAAAAACACTTAGATTTAATAATCACGAAATATTAGAATGTATGAATTCAGTATTAGAAAGAATATCTGAAACGATTAGATCTTCTTCTTTAGCCCCCTTTGATAGGGGGCCGACTTATGAGCGAAGCGAATAAGGCGGGGGGATGTTGTCTACGTCAATTAGAAAAAATTAATCTTTCTTATTCTGCCTTTGTCTTCTTTCATGTCGCCCACGCCAATGCCTTACAATATAAAATCGCCACATGAGTCGAACACAAATATTCCCTAAAAATGCAATCGTTACACTGACGATTGCACAGCCTAATAAAAAAGGCCATAAGATATTTTTAATTTCGCGCCAACCGGTGAACACATTAAAATTCTCACTAAATTTGAGGGGTATGGCTTCCATATTCAAAATTAAGGCGCCTACCTCATAATTGAAAATAATAACAGGAATAGCCGTTAGAGGATTGGTGACCCAAGTGAGTGCCACAGCAATCAGTAAATTTCCTCTAAATAAAATAGAGAGCCCTGCAGCAATCAGCATTTGAAATGGAAGCGGAATAATCGCACAAAACAATCCAACACTAAAAGCAGTTGCCACAGAATATCGATTAATGTGCCAAAGATTGGGATCTTTTAACCATTGTTTAAAGATTTGAATCTGTTTATGATCCGCCACATCTTTGTGTTTGGGCAGCCATTTTTGAAACCGTTTTTTCATCATGTTAATTGAATCAATCAGCCTTGGTTTAATCAGTGGCGCGGTGTGCTATAGCCAATTTACTCAACCCTTTTCTATTAGCCCAGTTGCTGAAATAGGGTGTTTACTTGTCATTTTGGCTTGCTTATATATAGTTTATGCCAAGAAACTCAAACTTGGAGTATGGCTGTATTTATTTACAGTTTTTCTCTCATTTATGTTTCAGCTTATTTGGGCAAATTACCATGCTCAGCAAATGCTTTCTTGGCAGCTACCAACAAAATATCATAATCAAGTTATAAACCTTAAAGGTAATATTAAGGGAGTACCTTATTTTGATAAACAGAGCCAAGAGGCAAAATTTGTTTTATCCGTACAAAAACTATGTCTAAAAAATGCGTCCGAAGCAACTTGTGAAACATTGTATCCAACTCAAGATATCAAGCTTTATGGACAGGTTAAATTAAAGCAAGATCAATTTCTCCAATCAGGAGATACACTGGAATTAATAGCAAAAATCAAAAAACCATGGAATGTCAGTAATCCTGGAGGCTTTGATGCAGAAAAAAATGCTTTTTTAACTCAGATTAAAGCAACTGGCAATATTAAAACACTTATTTCACATCAACCTTATGCCTATTTTGAGTTAGATAATTTACGCCAAAAAATCAGCGATAGAATGCTAGGTGCTTTAAAAGAAGATAGTTTGAGTGGCATGTTAATTGGTTTAACAATAGGTGTTACCGACAGAATTTCTCAAGCACAGTGGACCTTACTGAGAAATACAGGCACAACCCATCTTATTGCCATTTCAGGATTACATATTAGTTTAATTGGTGGATTAATTTTTAGTTTAATGACCTTATTATGGCGCTGTGCACCCAGACTGTTATTGTGGATGCCCGCTAAAATTGCAGCTGCTTATTTAACTTTATTTTTTATTTGGGGATACGGTTTTTTAGCGGGCATGAGCCTTGCAACCGAACGTGCTTGTTTAATGATGTCGGCATTGATGCTTGCCATTATTTTAAAGTTAAGAATGTCAGCCGGATTTATTTTTTCAGCGTCTTTGATAGTGATTTTAATTTGTGATCCCTTTGCGGTATTGTCTGTAGGCTTTTGGTTGTCGTATTTGGCGATTGGTCTTTTAATTTATGCAACCGGAAATCGCCTAAAATTTACTCAAAAAAAATGGAGCTGGAAATTAATTCGACCGCAATTGGCCGTTTTTTTGGGTATGTTGCCTGTTAGTTTATATTTTTTTCAATCTACTTCTTTGATTAGCCCGTTGATAAATTTAGTTGCGATACCATGGGTGAGTTTTGTCGTCACACCCGCTTGTTTATTGAGTGCTTTAGCGTTTATGTTAAATATGAATTGGCTGGGAAATTTTTTCATTATTTTGGCAAAATATTTATATCTGCCGCTATGGGAAATCATGGAATGGATAGTCGGTAAAATGCCTGTGATATGGCATTTTGCTTTGCCGCATTCAGGATTAGGTATTGTTTTATTAATATTAAGCTCTTTGGGCATGTTTATTTTATTATTGCCTAAAGGGGTTCCCTATAAAAATGGGTTAGGTGCTTGTTTAGTTAGTGCTATTTTGTTTTATCAACCGCTTAATTTGCAGAAAGGAGAGTGTTATTTTGCCTTATTAGACATTGGACAAGGTTTAGCGAGTGTTGTTTTTACACAAAATCATGCTTTAATTTATGATACAGGGCCGGGCTCGCAAGTGATCCAACCTTTTTTAGATTATTATCATGTCGATAAAATCGATACCATTATGATTAGTCATACCGATTTAGATCATCGAGGTGGCCTAGATAGTTT
>CAYSTH010000074.1:0-9978 GCA_964433995.1 uncultured Francisellaceae bacterium
AGAAGCTGGCAAATTATACAAAATCAGAAGCATGTTAGATAAAATTCAGGGCTTCGATAGAATTTATATCGATACCCCTCCTGCTTTTAACTACTTTACTCGTTCAGCTTTAATCGCTTGTGATAGCTGCCTGATTCCTTTTGATTGCGATTTATTTTCAAGACAAGCCATTTATCATTTATTAAAAGGCATCAACGATGTCAGAACCTTATACCACGCCAAGCTACAAGTAGAAGGTGTGATAGTGAATCAATATGTTGAAAACGAACATCTTCCACAAAAACAAATTTCTGAGATTGCAACAGAAGGCTTAACTATCATAGAACCTTATATTGGCACGAGCATGAAAGTACGTGAATCACACGATGCTTGCATGCCATTAATTTACTTTGATAAAGAAGCACTTATCACTCAACAATTTAGCCAAATTTTCGATAGAATCGAACAATTTACCCCTAGAAAAGATGGCTTTAAACACGCATTTCCCAAATTTGATTTTGCGGAATTTGAAGATGAAGATGAGAACGAAGCTGTTTTTACCACTCGGAATTTTTAACGAAGATGGTGGGCAAAGCGTACCGTGCCCACCATCTTACTAAACATTTAATATTAATTTGAGAGTAAAAAATCACAAAATTTATCCAGCATTTTTAATTCTGGGAGTATTTCCTCTACCCAAAGAAATTGTCCCATCTCATTTACTTCTAGAAAAACATACTCTCCTTCGGGGGTAACAATAAAATCAAAACACCCAAAGACAATCTCTAGTTTCTCCATTAGAGCGAGGCATTTTTTTTCGACATCAATTGGTAATCGTAGGGAACTTAATTTTAACTCGTTATTAGAGAATAAAACCCGCCAATCTAATTTTTCTGAATTATGGATTTTAACTGCAATATAATCTTCACCAAAGAAAGTTACTCTTACTTCGAAGTCCTTTTTTACTCTTTTTTGAAATATGCCAGGTGTTAATGCCATGTTTTCTTCAGTAGAAAGCATATCAATAGTGATGGTCGCAGTATAACAGGCAAAAATTTTATTGTTTTCTTCCCACGAGGTAGGTGAGAAAGTTTTGTAAATAGTGCCATCTCTCTCATTTTTCTGAATAAAATTAATGATTGATGACTTGTCATTTGTTATTAAAGTTTCAGGAATGGATAGGCCTAAGCGATTTGCTTCTCGTAATTGCAATGCTTTTGAATTAGATTTGTCCAAAGAAGAAAAAGGATTAATCCATTTTGCAGATTCACCCAGTGTTAACCAAAGCGATTTTAAATAAATAAGATTTTCTCTTTGAACGTATTCTTTATCTAATGAGGATACTGATTCTGGTAAGTTGGGACGAAGTACACGCCTATACCAAACTACATCAATATCTTGTAGATCAATGTTTTTATTATTATCAATAATTAAATTTTGACTATGATCTTTTCCAATTTTTTGTATTATTTTTTGGTTAAATAAAAATTCATCTACAAACCAATTAACAGACAAAGCACCACGTTTAATTAAACATGCTGTCACCTCTTGTGCATGAGGATCTATTTTTGTAGTTAATATGATTATCTTACGCATGATTACTTTCTTCTAATATTTTTAAAATTTCTTTAGCAGGATCTCTCACATTTTCTAAAATGCTCATATTGCTAATATAAGTGATATTTGCTTTGCATTGGGTTTCTTTATTAAGAATAGTGATAAGATTAGAATGAGTTTTCACCATGTCCAATATTGAAAGCAAGGCCTTATTTCTATCACTGTGACTTGGTAAAGCAGCTTGCTTGCAGTAGGTTGGTATTAATTTTTTTAGTAGATTTTCATCTTTAATTTTATGCATAGAATTCGAAAAAGATCGAGCTACGTCATTTCTTACACCTGAATCAGAATCTAACAATAAATTCCATTCGAGAACATAAGGGAGATTTTCAGCATGGTTGGACCAAGCAAAAAGCTGAGCTGCCTTTTGGCGTTCTTGAATATCTGGAGAATATTGTATAACTTCTAATACAGCATGGTTATACTTTGGAACAAGTTCGGATAGTTGAACTGCTAATTCATGCAAAATAGTATCATTTGAATCTCTAAATTTATCATTAGGTTTTTCAACTGAAAAATTACCACCAGATATTAAAGTAGACATCCGAGCTTCCCATTTTAGGAAAATTTCATTAAGTTCGTTAGGAATTTTGGTAACAGCGTTTCGGTTTATAGGGATATCACGAAATGAACGACTATTTTGTTGTTTTCCATTTGCTTCTACAGTTAAATATGCACCTTCATCTCCATATAAAACTAAGCCACACTGTGCATTTTTAAATTGAGTTTTCTTTTGAATGATTCTTTTACATTTTTCACAATAATACTTTACTTTATAAGCCGGGAAAGTATTTCCAATTGTGATAATATCTAGCGATCGAATTTTATTTGCGTTTATTGAATTTGTTCCAATAACTTCAATACCTGTCCATGTAGATAGATAATTTTCATCAATTTGAAACGAGAACAGTATTTTAGAAAAGAACAAACTAAAAAAAAAGATAGATGACTTAAAAAACAACTGCATTTCAGTAATCTCATTTTTTGAATAAGGTGTTTTGGTGGCCTCCAGATTTAATACTTTAGAAAATTAAAATCTGGAGGTTATACTTTTAAAGTATCCAAAATGTAATGAAGATTATTAACTGTCGTAAACGCAGTCTATTCTAGGTTTGCCATTTAGAGGTTTAGAACCTGTACATGTTTCACCTCCTGAAACTTTTTCTATTTCTTGTTTGCTAATTAACCTAGCAAAAACACGAGTTTCAGGTTCGCTTTTATT
Source organism: uncultured Francisellaceae bacterium (assembly GCA_964433995.1). Lineage (GTDB taxonomy): Bacteria > Pseudomonadota > Gammaproteobacteria > Berkiellales > Berkiellaceae > CADEEZ01. The sequence continues at coordinate 2,819 of CAYSTH010000074.1, forward strand.
TTTTGAGGAGAGATTGAAAGGTTTTTTATTATTATTGTTCATTTTTTTTCCTTAAATATTCCATTGAACTACATATAAGCTATTAATTTAACATCAATAGCTTAGCGTCTGTATGCTACTAAATTGAATTGCTTAATGCAAGGGAGTTTTTATTGGGAGCTTAAGAGCAATGTAAAAAGACTGTTGTTTAACCAAAAAAAAACAGTGCAAAGCACAGCAAAACTTGATATTTTACCACTCAATCCATTTGACTATATTGTTTTATATCTATTAGTATCCGGTCTGTTTTTCTATTAACTCAAGGACAAGGAAAAAAATATGAAAGAGTTAAACCATCAGGAAATTCAACAAGCAAGTGGTGGCTTTACATTTATGCCTTTTATTATTGGATCTTTAATTAACTTAATTACTTACACCGCCGTAAAAAAATATAAACATGAAGAAATAACTGCTCAAGGTATGTGTGTTTCTGCGGCAACGGGAGCCTTAACTGGTGGGTTAGGTACAGCATGCGCCGGTGCTGCAGGCGGTGGTTTAATTGGGAATGCAGTTTGGCGACCAGGTTTTGTAGCAATAAATGCTGCTGGGCAAGGCATAGCACAGGAAAAATAATACGTGTTTGAATATTTTATTGGAGAAATAGCCGCTTTTATTGGTGGTTATTTCAGTAAAAAAACTATTGATAGAAGCATTTCATTAAAAAAATGGTTTATCATTTCTTTTTGCCTTTGTGCATGCCCTCTTATTATTTTGAGTTTTATGTTTTCAGACAATCCTTTAGCATGGAAAAACATTATTTTGATTTTTCTTGGCTCTTTAGCTTTTGCAACTTTTACTTATTTTTTTGCAAAATGGGAAATAAAAAGAAAAGAAAAGAATAAAAAAATATAAGAAATTTGTCTTTGCGTCATAATCCTTGTAAATAATTTATTTGATTTTTTTTTGATGTTTCGCTCCTGCCGCTGCAAAGAACGCCAAAATTTATATTTATTGCTCGATATGGCTTTGTCCCTTCTACCGCTTGCGGGAGAAGGTGGCCTCACGTCGAAGCTTTAGCGTAGACGGAAAGGCCGGATGAGGGTTCTTAAAAATCTTAAAACCACCCTCACCCGTCTTGGCCGCTTCGCGATAGCCAAGACACCCTCTCCCATGCGCTCGCAATGCTCGCTTCGGTAGAGGGAACAAGAAAAAGATTCGCGCTCGTAATGCAACCAAATCAACAACTTCTAACTAAATCCCGAACAAGCCCTGGACCTTCAAATATTAAGCCTGAATACACTTGTATTAAACTGGCTCCTGCTTCTAATTTGCGTTGTGCTTTTTCAACTGAATCAATTCCACCAACAGCAATTATGGGCAATTTTCCTGATGTGATATCGGCACATTTTTTAAGGCAATCTAACGATAAATCAAATAAAGGTGCTCCGCTTAAGCCACCTGATTCCTGATAAAATTGATTTAATTTTTCAGGGCGCCAAATGGTGGTATTGGTTGCAATGATACCGTCTATATTTTTTTGCATGATAACATTTAGCATTTCTTTTAATTCAGCATCAGATAAATCGGGAGCTAGTTTTAAAAACAAAGGAACATATTTAGTATATTGTTGCTGTAACTTATCACGAGAATCTATTATTTTATCTAATAATAAGGCAAGGCTATCGGCTTGCTGTAATGCCCTAAGATCTTTGGTATTGGGTGATGAAATATTAATCGTAATATAATCTGCCCAAAAATACGCTTTTTCTAGGCACATAATATAATCTTGGTAAGCTTTTTCGTTATCTGTGTCTTTGTTTTTACCTATGTTAATGCCCCAAAGGCATTTTTTTTCGGTCATTAAAAATTTTGATAAATTCTCTAAAAACTTATCAATCCCACTGCTATTAAAGCCAAAGCGATTAATGATCGCATTGTCTTTCACATTCCTAAATAATCTAGGTTTAGCATTACCTGGTTGAGCTTTTGGTGTAACGGTACCCAACTCAATAAAACCAAACCCCATTTTTTGCCAAGCAGAAACACAAGTGGCTTGTTTATCTAACCCCGCAGCTAGACCTATTTTATTAGGGAAAAACAAATTGGCTATTTTTGTAGGTGCTTTACTTGAGGTAGAAGAAACAGAAGGCAAACAATATTGTCCTCCATTTTTTAAAAACCATAAAGCGAGTTCATGACTAAATTCTGCAGGCAATTGAAACAAAAAAGATTTGAATAAATTATACATTATCGTTTTTTTATCAAGGAGACCTACTGGATACCGCGCATAAAGCGCGGTACGTAGGGATAGGATTTAATTAAGTATGTCCATTTTGTGTATTATTAGTTTGGCTCGCTTGAGACAAATCAGTAAGCTCTCTTAACGCTACTCCATACATGATCATTTCTGTCACGGGAGCGGCTTTAAGTTCTGCCACCATCGATTTCCATCGATTAATCAATACTTTATGATGTTTAGACCATACTTTTAATTTAGATTCAGCCTCTTCAGAACCATTTTTAGCTTGCAAAATAGAAACGGTTAAACTGCGTTGCTGCCAATCCAAATCATCACGATATGCTGCTCTTGCGAGCGCATCCCAATGATTACTCACTTGGTGCGTTCTAATTGCTTCTCTAAACCAACTAATATCAATTTTTTGTCCAAGACCATAATAAGTATCGATAACTTTATCGATTTCAAAATTATGTTGTGTAGCTGCTTCAACTATATCCAAAGACGCAAATAAACTCGATAAACAAGCGATTCTATAAGCAAAATCTTCTGGCACACCCGCATCTAACATTTCTTTAGCAAATACTTCTAAATTGGCTTCTGCACTGCCCCTTAGATATTTACGTATTTCATCACCTACTTTTTGCACCCTAGGTCTAAAGTGCAAAATGGTTTTTTCTATATCAAATTTACCTCTGCGTTGACGTATAAACCATCGTGTCGCCCTTCGTAATAGTCTCACAACTTCTAAAAACATTTTCACTTGAACTTTGTGATCGACAATTAAATCTAACGCTTGAATCGCTTCACGGAGTTGTGTTCCCTTAAATACTTCATTGGCCACAATATAAGCTTTCACGATTTCGTCAGGATGTGCTCCTGTTTCATCTTGAATACGATTAATGAAACCTAACCCCATTTCATAAAATACGTCGTTTACAACTTGCATCGCAATAATTTCACGTTTTAATCGATGTTGTTTCATTTGTTCGCTGTATTTTTGCCTTAAGGCATCAGGGAAAGGTAATAACAACGAACGAGCAATATAAGCATCTTCTGGCAAATCTGAAGCTAACAATGCCTGTTTTAAATAAGTTTTAGAATACGCCAACAACACAGCCAACTCTGGACGCGTGACGCCTTTGCGTGTTTGTTTTCTGGTGGTTAATTCATCGTCGCTTGGTAAAAACTCTAAAGCTCTATTTAGATTTGCATTTACTTCTAAATATTGAATCAAGCGCTTATGCATATCAATATTGTCTGCAGAAGAGGCCGCTGCCATCGATAAAATCGCCGTTTGACGAATATTATTCATTAAAACCAAATCGGCAACTTCATCAGTCATCTGTGCAAGTAATTCATTGCGTTGTTTTAATGTCATGTCACCAGAGCTCATGACCGCATTAAGCAAAATTTTGATATTTACTTCATGATCGGAGCAATCTACCCCTGCTGAATTATCTATGGCATCGGTATTGTTTCTACCACCATTGAGCGCATATTCTTCACGACCTAATTGGGTAAAACCTAAATTACCGCCTTCACCAACTACTTTTGCTCGAATTTCATTACCATTTATTCGCAAACCATCATTTGCCCTGTCACCGACTTCAGAATTATGCTCCACTTCCGATTTAACATATGTGCCAATTCCACCATTCCATAGCAAGTCGACAGGTGCTTTCAAGATGGCTTTTATTAATTCAGTTGGGACTAATCTATCTCGTTTAATGCCCAATTTTTCTTGTATTTCAGGGCTCAAATCAACATATTTAGCCGAACGAGGGTAAACGCCACCTCCTTTTGAGATAAGCTTTTTATCATAATCATCCCAACTTGAACGAGGGAGATTAAATAAACGATTACGTTCACTAAAGCTTTTTTCTGCATCGGGATTAGGATCTAGAAAAATATGACGATGATCGAAAGCTGCAACGACTTTAAGATGTCTGGAAAGCAACATGCCATTACCAAAAACATCTCCCGACATATCTCCTATGCCTACCACCGTAATTTCTTGATTTTGTACATCAATCGCCATTTCACTAAAATGACGCTTAACCGATTCCCAAGCACCTTTGGCTGTGATACCCATTTTTTTATGGTCGTACCCGGATGATCCACCCGAGGCAAATGCATCACCTAACCAAAAATCGTATTCTTGCGATAAAGCATTCGCAATATCAGAGAATGTCGCTGTGCCTTTATCCGCCGCAACGACTAAATAAGGATCATCTGCATCATATCTAACCACTTGTTTGGGCATGATAATTTCATTGCCCTTTAGGTTATCTGTAAGATCTAATAAACCTCGAATAAAAGTTTGATAGCTAGCCACTACTTCTTTCATAATGGCTTCTCTATCATTACCTTCAGGTAACATTTTGGGCACAAATCCGCCTTTTGCACCTAATGGTACAATTACTGCATTTTTGACTTGTTGCGCTTTCATTAAACCTAAAACTTCTGTTCTAAAATCTTCTTTTCTATCAGACCAACGAATGCCCCCACGTGCTACCTTAGCCCCTCTTAAATGCACCCCTTCTACTCTGGGAGAATATACAAAAATTTCAAACATAGGCCTTGGCAAAGGCATATCTGGTATCGATTGAGGATCTAATTTAAATGAAATGTAAGATTTCATTTGATTAGCACTATCTAATTGATAATAATTGGTTCGAATGGTGCCTAAAATAACATCGACATATCTTCTTAGAATTCTGTCTTCGTCTAAATTAGACACTTCTTCTAGGTCTTGCTTAATTTTTCGTCTTAACGCGATAGTTCGATTATTTTGACTATCTTCAGGTAAAGTAGGATCAAAACGTAGTCTAAATAATTCTACTAATTCTCGTGTGATTCCCGGTTGATTGGCCAATGCATTTTCTACATAGGACTGCGAAAAAGTAAAACCAATTTGCCACATATACTTAGAATAAGCTCTTAACATGGCAATTTCTCGCCAATTTAAGCCTGCTCCTAATACGAGCCTGTTGAATCCATCGCTTTCTGCAAGCCCCATCCAAACATTGTAAAAAGTTTCTTGAAAAACTTCTTTTAATGCCACCGCATTGAGTTCAGAGCCCGCTGCATGCATCAAAGAAAAATCATTTAACCAAATTTGTGTACCAGATTTTTGAAAGATTAAATGTGGCTTTTCGCTGATGACTTTTAATCCCATAAATTCTAACATAGGGATAACGTCTGATAGGGCTAATGCTTTTTGTGCACCAAATAATTTAAATCTAAATAATCCTTCCGATGCCTCTAAAGGACGATAAAAACTCATTGCCAAAGGTTTTTCAGAGGTAAGTGTTTCCATGTGGATAATATCAAATACAGCTGTGCGTACATTGAAATCTTCCTGATAACTAATAGGAAAACCCGTGCCATATTCATCGAACAATCTATTGCCCGATTCTTCTCCACAATGGTCAACTAATGCCGTACGTAGATCTTCAGGCCAAGTTCTTGCAGCATCTACCAATTTTTGTTCTATGGCATCAATATCATAAGCCAATTCTCTTCGTTGTTCTTTAAAGCGAACAATATAATGAATTCTAGCTAATACCGATTCTGAAAATCTTGTCACAAAAGAAGATTCTAAGCCGCCAAACTCTTTTTGCAGAATAATTTGCATTTTGTTTCGCAGTTCAGAATTAAACTTGTCTCTGGGTACATAAACCAAGCAAGAAACAAATCGACCAAATAAATCTTCTCTAATAAATAATCTTATTCTTTGCCTTTCTTGCAAATGATAAATGCCCATCGATATTTCATATAAATCAACCTCATCACCCTGTAAAAAATCGTCTCGAGGGATTGCACTATGAAGAATATTTAAAAGTGTTTTACCATCATGTGTTTCAGGAGACATGCCTGCCCTGTTTAAAATATTTTTAACTTTCTGACGCATCCAGGGAATATGATCTGGGGAGCGATTGTAGGCAACCGAGGTATATAATCCAATAAAACGGTGTTCTCCTACTACTTCCCCTTTTTCATTAAATATTTTTACAGATATCGAATCACTAAATACAGGACGGTGAATGGTTGCAATGGTATTTGTTTTGCCTAAAAAAATAGGTTCACGAGATTGCAGAAGTTCTTGTGCTTTAGGTGGTAATTCACTTAATCGTCTCATGACTTTAGGCGATTTATTGTTCAATACACCTAATCCGGTATGTTCTATCATCACCCATTCAATATCTGTGTCAGAGGCTACCAATTTTAATTCGCAATACCCTAAATAAGTGAAATGATTATCACTGACCCATTTCAAAAATTCGATTTGCTCATCGTATTCATGTTTTTGCAGTTTTATATCATTTTTTTCAACTAGCTTAATCGCTTGTTCCATTTTTGCCTGCATCGCAGACCAATCACGAGTTGCCTTAGCGACATCTTTTAATACATTCAAGAGCGCTTCTTTAATGCCTTGTAAAACTAGCTCGTCGCTTTGTCTATCTATTTCAAAAAAGATGACGGCTTCTGCTTTTTTCTCATTATCATTTTTGTCTGCAGGTATCATCTGTAAAATATGGCCATCAGCGGCATGACGAACAAAATGCATACCCCCCATTTGCAAGATAAAATGAATATTTAAATTGTGTTTATCCAATTCCATTCTCAGTGAATCAACTAAAAATGGCATGTCATCTACGACTATTTCAATTACCGTATGTGTTGACTGCCAACCATGTTGTTCAAATTGCGGGTTGTATACTCTAACTTTAAATTCAGTTGGTTTTCTTATATTTAAAAAATTCCAATGTGAAAGTACAGCTCCATATAAATCCAGTACACTCCTGGAAGCTAAATCTTCAGGTGAGGCTGACTGAAAATAGTTTTCCACGAACATTTCTAAGAGTTTTGCTTCTTTTTCGGGCAATTTGTCGTGAATATGCTTAATGACTTTTTGAATTATATCTGTGCGAGATTCTTT
>CAYSTH010000075.1:0-9738 GCA_964433995.1 uncultured Francisellaceae bacterium
AAGGCAATGTTTGGCCAGCTATCTTTAATGCAGCAAATGAAGTTGCGGTGGCAGCATTTTTAGACCAAAAACTTAAATTTACCGAAATCACAGATTGCATTCAAAAAACCCTTGAGGCAATGGATAAATCCATTGATATCAGTTGGAGCGGAGAAAGACTTAGCTTAAATGATCTCGAATGGTTGTTACATATAGATAATTTGGCACGTCACACAGCAAGAAACTTATTGCAAGAGAAACATCACATTAAATTAATTTAAACGAGATATACTATGGATACACTTTGGGCACTTTTTGGATTTGTTGCAGCAGTAAGTATTCTGATTGCAGTGCATGAGTGGGGTCATTTTCTCGTTGCTCGATTTTTTAATATCAAAGTTTTAAGGTTTTCTATAGGCTTTGGCAAATCCTTATATACTTGGAAAGGTAAAGATGATACCGAGTATGTGCTGGCGGCTATCCCTTTAGGCGGTTATGTAAAAATGCTCGATGAGCGTGAAGGGCCTGTGCCGGAGCATTTATTACCACGTGCTTTTAACCAACAACATGTACTAAAACGCATTGCAGTGGTTGCAGCAGGACCACTTTTTAATTTTCTATTTGCGATTTTTGCTCTTTGGATTGGCTTTATGATTGGAGCCAAAAGCTTAGTTCCTATTATTGGAGAAGTCGCTAATCCATCTATTGCGCACGAATATGGGCTTAGAACCGACCAAGAAATAAAATCGATAAACGACGAACCAACATCTTCTTGGAATGCTGTTTATCAGCAATTATTTAAAAAAATAGGTGACAGGGAAGATAACTTAGATATAGAGGTTACTAACCAGAATAAACAAACACATCACATTGTGATTCCTATTGATAAAATTCATGCACCAACTGCTCAAAAAGATATTTTGGCCATGTTGGGATTTGCTTCTAAAATTCCAGATACGCCCGCCGTGATCGGTCAAGTTTTGGCGGGAGAGCCAGCAGATATTGCTGGGTTTCAACCTCATGATGAAGTGATTAAAGTTAATCATACCCCTGTTAAAACATGGCAAGAATTTGTCAAAATCGTAAAGCAATTTCCTGAAAAAACAATTGCAATTGAGTTAAAAAGACCAGAGCAATCAGGCATCGTTCATCTTAACTTAACGCCGCGTACACGCATAGATGATCTCACAAATATGCCCATAGGTTACGCTGGATTATTGGTTGATTTTGACAACATACCAGAAGCTTATCTGCGTACAGAGCGTTATGGCTTTTTGCAAAGCTTAAAACATGCGACTGTTGGTACAGGTATGTATATATATTTAAGCTTTAAATCCATAAAAGAAATGATAGTAGGGGATGTAGGGCTCGATAATCTTGGCGGCCCTATCATGATTGCCAATACTGCAGGCAAAGTAGCTCAACAAGGCATTACCACGTTTTTAGCCTTTTTAGCTCAAATTAGTATTGGATTGGGTATTTTAAATTTATTGCCTATTCCTGCATTAGATGGGGGACATTTATTTTATTATGTTATCGAGCTTGTCACACGAAAACCATTATCTGAACGCGTTCAAAATATAGGATTTAAATTTGGCATGTTATTTTTGTTGTGCCTAATGTGCCTGGCTTTTTATAATGATATTTTGAGATTAATGAAGTAAGAAACTCATAGGGGTTGAATATCGCTATTCTCCCCCTATAAATCTCCACTGGTTTTAAAAGTTTGCAGCAACTTTAGATTTAGGTATGCTGCTTAGATAATCTTTATCTTTTTCATACATCTCTTTACAATCATTAAACGTAGATTGGGCACGTTCAATCATATCTGGAGTAGTGTATTGTTTATCTTTTAAGAGACCCTGCAGGTGTGCTTCTGCCTTTTTCATTCTGGTTTCACTTCTTTGTGTCGCTTGTGTCCAGTATTCAGCACTTTCTCTAGCCCAATCCAGATTTCTAGCAGGGGTCACAACGGGTTTGATAGGGGGAAGAGTAAACAAATTCACTAGGGCATCGCACAAAGCTTTAGCACCATTAAGTAGGGGAGCCGCATCATTATTTTCAGCTTTAAGTGTTTTTGTCTCAGATTTTAAATCTCCTATTGTTGTGATGCTAATGTTTAAATCTGGATGACAACCGTTGTCTTTAAATGACTTTTTCCCTAATTCACGAGGAGAGCCATCAATAGCAACTACTTGCACTAAGTTTGCTTTTTCAGCAGCTGCTTTTTTGGCTAACCTGGCATCTCTTCTTTGAGCAGGTGTAGGCATGCTAACAGTATGAACATTAGATACAGCAATATTGGTCACATCAGTTAATGGTGCTTGTTCTTTTTTACTGCTTAAGAATGCATCATGATTTGGTTCAATATATTTGTTTTCATCTTGTATCTGTTCTTGTTTTTGCTCTTCCTCAGGAGATATCATCAATGCAGCTAGTTTTCGTTCAAATTGACGCTCTTTTGATGTCATACGACGAGGTTGTTTAACAGGCTTTTTCTCAGATGGCGCTGAAACAGCTTCTGAAACAACGTTATTATTTTCAGTATTATCTTGTTCTACTACACCCAACGCAGCTAATTTTCTTCTAAACTGACGTTCATTGGAATTTTCACGATGAACTTTTTGTGTTGGTTTTTTCTTTTCTGGTGTTGTGCTTCTAGGTTCATGTTCAGCTGCAGATTTTGTTGTAGCTGAATTTGTATTTACATTTGCATTAACATTATTATTTTCAATAATAGCTGTTTTTTGAATGACAGTCTTATTTTCTTCTTTTTTAGCAATAACAGCAGGTTCATTTACAAATAATGGATTTTTTTGTTCTGCAATAGCGGTTGGAACAAAATAGCTATAAGCACCTTCGGCAAAAAATGGGACAACTTTACGAAGCGCAATGCTTGTAGTCATGCTAATAATACCTTTTACTAGCAATCCAGCAGAAGATGAACCGGTGATGCTTTCTGCATACACACCAGCTGTTGAGCTTAATGTTTCATTTACAGCATAATCGATTGCCATGCCAAAACCATAGGCACTGGCTTGTAAATATTCGCCATTGTTGACTTTGCTAGCTATACGACCACTGTCCACTAAAAAGCGAAACATATTGCCATATGAAGTTGGTGTATTGATACTGCTAGGCACTACATTATGTACGGCCGTATTGATATTTGTGGTATTGATTAAATCAATAGATGCTGTAGGCACAGATGTAGGGATAATAGTAGGTATGACCACAGGTGCTGGCGGTGGTGCAATCATCAAAGGTTGTGCTTTCACAGCTTCACAAATAGGTTGAGATGTTGGCTCAATAATTTGTTTAACGGCAACAATTGCATTTGAAGCACGGAGTGCAACAGCGTTCGCAGCGCTTGGAACAAGCTTAACCGTTTCTCTGAGGGTATCAGTAACTAAGTTTATGGGTGAGCGCAATGCAATGGCATTAGCCGCACTCGGAATAAATTTAGCAGATTCTTTTATTGTCTCTGCTGGGTTTGCACTGAAAGTATTCATCATTGCTGTGGTGGCATAAAATCGCAGCATGCTACCTAAGGTATAAATACCGGTAAAAACAGGTGCAGCAATAATCGTCGTGGCTAAGCCAAGTGTGTTAATATGATCTAATTCCATAATTTATCTCGGTTTTTTGTCTAAAATTAATGTAAAAGTTTGATAGGGGAGAAAGCCTCCCCTTTTTTCTTATTTTTTTATTATCTTTTTGCCCAGGGAGTCCAACCGGCTCTTGTGCCTGTTCCGTAAGCCATATCCATCATGTCATCATTAGCATTTCTGCGCTTTCTTTTAGGTGTGCTGGCAATACCACAGGTAGTTGCTGCTGTTTCTTGCACCTTATTAAAAAAGTAAGTAATCGATTTTTGAACAAGTGTGCAGCTTTTTTCTTCTTCTGCTTCAGCTCTTTCTTCTCGCATTGAACGAGAATTAACACAAGCAGTGGTTACTGGAAAAAACGATGAAATCAATGATTGAACCAATACAGAGGGCCTTGGCTCTGATCTGTTTTCTTGATGATCATAGGAATAATCTCCTGAATAGTTTTGCTGAACTTCTTCAGCGTTAGAAATAAAATCTTGGTTATTTGGTGTTGATTGGCGTTGTTGTTTTTTAGCAACATTTATAACAGTCTGACCTAATACAACAGCAGCAGTTAAACCTTGAAAGGCTAAGCCAAGTGTCGTTTGACCAAAGCCAAATACGGCGTTAAGTAAAAATCCACCTAAAGCTAATCCTCCTGCAGTCATTTGTACTGTAGAGTCGGATGCTATCTTTTTAAGATCGTTGATTAGGTCTGTCATGTGAGCCTCAAATTTGTCAGTAAGTTAAATTAGGGTGAAGAATTTAACCGATAAGGCTTTGAATGGAAATAGATTTTAGACAGTTATCGATGAATGGGTATTTTTAGGTGGATAAAAGGTGTTTTTGCTGAAAATTGAATAAAGCATGGACAGAATATTTAGGATAAAATAAGCTCATATCTAGTACTGCGACCTTCTCCGATAGGCATAAAAATACCCAGGGCAGTGAGTTCTTGCAAGTCGCGCGTAGCGGTTGCTTTAGAGGTATCGACTATTTTCATGTATTTTTTTGCACTCATACCACCCTCAAAGCCATTTTCGCCAGAGCGTAGCATTCGTTTAATCATTTTATATAAATGTGCAATGGCGGCGCGAACAGGCGAAAAATGAACAAGCTGTTTGCCATAGTATCCTGAAATAATTTGCATGGGTTCATCGTGTGTGCGCCAAGTTGCTATTTTCAGATGAGGATTTGTGCTGGCAGAAAATAGAAGAACGCACATCTGGTCTATTAATATATTCGCCTTCGATTTCAGATGTTTTAGTCGCTTCTTCGACTAGCAAATTAATGTACGCTTCGGTTTGTAATTTTTTTTCTAAATGAGTGATCTTGCCATTGATTAACCCCGACTTTTCTGAAATAGAAAGCAAGCGATCGTAAAATGGTTCTAAACTGTACTGAAATTTTGGCCAGTCTGGCAATTGCCAATTATATTGATTCATGAGCCAATTATAGCAGCTAATCGGCTCATGAATCTCAATTGTTGTATAAATACTGCTATAGAAGTAAAATACATTAACTTTAATGTTTTAAAATAAATAAATACTAAAAACTAATAATAATACTGTTAAAGCAGTAATTAATGTTGTTTTATATATTTTTTATCAATTTTAATCTATAAAATTAAAAATATTACTGCTATAGTAGTAATATTGGTTTGGTTTATATAGGTTAATATCATGCAGCCAGAGGTGCATCAAACTATTGCCATGGGAGAAACCATTCGGCAATTTCGCAAAAAAGCAGGCTTAACACAGCAACAACTAGCCGAATACGCAGGTGTAGGTAAAACTGTGGTGTTTGATATAGAAAAAGGCAAACCTACCGTACAATTAGATACTTTATTAAAAATACTGAGTGTTTTAAATATTAAATTAAGATTAGAAACACCTTTTTGATATTTAAAGGGTAAATTTGATGAGAATGGCCAACATATATGTAAATAAAACATTAGCAGGTGTTTTAAAAGAATTGCCAGGCAATCAATATGTTTTTATTTACGAAGAAGATTACGATGGTCCTCCTGTTTCTCTGACAATGCCCATACAAAAAAATTTGTATGAATTTAAGGGATTCCCGCCGTTTTTTGAAGGGTTACTACCAGAAGGTTATTTATTAGAAGGCTTGTTAAGAAAATATAAACTGGATAGCAGTGATTATTTTGGTCAATTATTGATTGTTGGTAAAGATGTGGTAGGTGCTGTGAGCATTGAGGAAATAAATTAACATGAAATATTGTCCTATCTCTCATGAACTTATTTCGGACACAGAACGCTATTCCGCAAGAGGCTTGAAATTATTATCGCCCGTTTTAAAACAGCTAAAGCCACTAGATTTTAATCAGCAGATGCTCAGAATAGAAGCAGTATCTCGAGCAGGTAAAATGTCTATTCAAGGGGTGCAAACAAAGCTTAGTGCACAATTAAAAATCAAAGAAGGGTGCTTTGAAGTTGTCTCTCAAAATGGACACTATATTTTAAAGCCTCAGAGTGAATATTATAGTGAATTACCTGAAAATGAAGCCATCAGCATGTCGTTAGCTGGTATGATAGGCTTAGAAGTGCCTGTGCATGGTTTAGTTTATGCGCAAGATAATACATTGGTTTATTTTGTCAAACGCTTCGATAGAGTGGGGCATAACCAAAAATTAGCGTTAGAAGATTTTGCACAGCTTTCACTCCAAAATCGTGACACAAAATATAAAAGCTCTATGGAAAAAATTGCGAATATTGTTGAGACATTTTGCAGTTTCCCCAAAATTGAAAAAATAAAATTAGCTAAACTGACATTGTTTAATTTTTTAATTGGCAATGAAGACATGCATTTAAAAAACTTTTCATTAATTACCCGAAATCAAGTGATTACGTTGTCTCCCGTCTATGATTTGCTAAATACCTCGATTGCTCTTAGCGCACCAAAAGAAGAGCTTGCCCTGCCTATTAGAGGACGAAAAAATAACATACAAAAAACAGATCTGCTGGATTACTATATAAATGAAGTTTTAGAACTGCCTAATTCTATATTGCAAAAAATGCTGCAAGAGTTCAAACAAGCCATCCCAGCCTGGAAAATATTGATTTCACACAGTTATCTATCTCAAAACATGCAAGAAAAATATATTAACTTACTAACAAATAGAGCTCAAAGGCTAGATCTAGAATAGCCTTCCTGGATATCAACCTGCACCCCGACTACCACCTCATTTTATACATACTTTTAGGTTGCTGGGTGCGATCTAATAAAGTTCACTTTACCATACGAGCATAGCGAGTGCATGGGAAGAAGGGGCTGCCAGGTGAGGACTGAAGAAGTAGAGCCCACTGTTTATGATTGATAATAGCTGTGTTAGTATGGCCAAACTAAAAAAATAAAAAAATCAACCAACTTAGGCGAATAACCAAAACATGATGTTGACTGATCTGGCAGAGAAAAGCACAGTGCAAAAACAAGGAAGAAAACGACAATATTGGGGGATGGCTTTAGGTGTAATGGGCCTAGCGTCTTCTTGCTTTATGTTGTCAGCGCAAACCGCCTTCGCGTTTGAAGCATTTAAAATTCAAGATATTAAAGTAGAAGGGCTTCAGCGTATATCTGAGGGGACGGTATTTAATTATCTACCTGTCCATGTTGGCGATGAAATGTCCAACAAGCAAACTCAAGAAGTGATTGAAGCACTTTATGAAACGGGTTTTTTTAGTGATGTTCAAGTGTACAAACAAGCCAATACGTTGGTGGTAAAACTCTCAGAGAGACCTGCCATTGGTAAGTTTGAATTAAAAGGCGCAAAAGATTTAAAAGAAGATGATATCAAGCGGTTAACCAAAGCACATGGCATGATAGAAGGTAATACGTTTGATATTGCCTCACTCGATCGCTTAAAAGCAGAATTACAGCGGTTTTATTTTTCTATGGGTAAGTATTCTTCTAAAGTTGAATCTGAAGTAAAAGAAGAATCACGTAATCGGGTGAGTGTGAAAGTAACCGTAGATGAAGGTAAAGTTGCTCGCATTCGTACAATTAATATTATTGGCAATGAAGCATTTACCGATTCACAGCTACGTAGGCAAATGTCATTGTCTACTCCGAACCCTGTTTCTTGGTTCACCAAAGATGATCAGTATAACAGACATCATTTTACTCAAGATCTTGAAAAAATCAGAACCTACTATCTCGATAGAGGGTATGCCAATTTTCAGATAGTTTCAACACAGGTATCTATTTCCCCTAATCGACAAGATATTTACTTAACGATTAGTTTGAACGAAGGAAATCAGTATAAAATTGGCGGCTATGAATTTACGGGCCAACCTTTATTTGATGCAAAAGAATTATCAAAAAGCACCGTATTATTAAAACACGGAGAGGTTTATTCTCGTGCGGTGATTACTGAAACCATTAATCGTTTGCAAGGAAAATACGGTGAAGAAGGTTATGCTTTCGCCAAAATTAACCCTATTTTAGAATATGATGAACCTAATCATCTTGTTAGGGTGAAATTTTTTATTGAACCTGGTCAACGTGTTTATGCGAGCAGAATTACCTTTAAAGGTAACACCAAAACCAAAGACTCTGTTATTCGTCGTGAATTAATTCAGCATGAAGGTGGTTGGGTTTCTACTAAAAAAGTAGAAGACTCCAAAAAGATTTTAGACAGAAGTGGTTATTTTTCTGATGTGCAAGTAGAAACCACGCCTGTTGCAGGTAAGCCAGATCACGTTGATGTTAATTATACCGTAGAAGAAGCCGCAGCAGGCTCTTTATCAGGTGGTGTAGGGTATTCCGATGTTGATGGTTTTATTATAAACGGTGCCTTTAATAATCGAAATGTATTAGGCTCGGGTAACAGCGCCGATGTGAATATTAATTATTCACAAGCTTACAAAACATTTAATATTAGTTATAACGATCCGTTTTACACACTCGATGGCATAAGCCGCGGTTATAATGTTTATTATTCACGTACCGATTTAGCGAATACCACTGATATTTCTAGTTATTCATCGGATGCTTTTGGTGCCAATGTTACTTATGGCGTGCCTTTATCGATGTATGATCGTTTATCATTTAGTTTTGGATATCAAAACACAAATATTCATGCTAGCAATTTTAATTCAGCAGATCCATTGGCTGGCATCAATCAACCTGGCAATAAGATCCCAATTGAAATTCGTGATTTCTTAAAAGACGAAGATACTTTTGATGAATTTAGCGTTTCATTGTCACTAATGCACAATTCACTCGATAGATATATCTTTCCTGAAAATGGTTTGAGACATGGTTTATCTGTTCAAGCAACCGTACCGGGGTCTGATTTAGAATACTATCGTTTAACGTATTCTGCTCAATATTATAAATCTATTTCCAATGGTTTTATTTTTACGACGATGGGATCGCTTGGCTATGGTAATGGATATAACGGCACAGAAGGGCTGCCGTTTTATAAAAACTTTTATGTCGGTGGTGGAAAATCGGTTAGAGGCTATAAAGAAAGCAGTTTAGGGCCAAGAGATTCTTTGAAAAAACCTTTTGGTGGTAATTCCATGGTCAATGCGACGGCAGCTTTGATCATTCCATCCTTTTTTGCCCCTGAGGCCAGATCTATTAGAACGGCTTTATTTGTAGATGGTGGGCAGGCTTATTATACCTACGACAAAAGGCATAATCTTGAGAATATAGAAACAGGCGCTTGCATAAAAGAATCTCGTAATCCTGCTGGCATAAGATATTCAGCGGGTTTGTCTGTCACTTGGATGTCACCTTTATCACCGATTGTATTTAGCTTTGCCTTCCCGCTAAATGAAAAAGACGGGGATAAGGTCAAAGGCTTTAGTTTTAATTTTGGTACTGTATTTTAATATTTATTTTAAATTTTAGGAGCATGTGAGCATATGAAACAAAGTAAAATAACCCAAACATTAGCGGGCTTAACTTTGGCTGCAGCAATGACGTTTACAGCAGGAATGCATCAAGCTTTTGCAGAGCCTGCAGCGGCGACAGCACCTGCTAAAATTGGTGTGATAGATATCGGGCAATTATTAGCGGGTTCACCTAAAGCCAAGGCGATTGGTGAGCAACTAAAAAAAGAATTTCAAACACGTGAAAGCAATATGATTGCTGCTGACAAATCTATCAAAGAAAAAGAAGGCAAATTAGAGCGGAATAAATC
>CAYSTH010000076.1:0-9545 GCA_964433995.1 uncultured Francisellaceae bacterium
ACAACAGCATAAAGCAGTGCATAGCGGTAATAATCTCCGTGCAGCAGTTTTTGGTGTCAATGATGGTTTAATTTCAAATGCTTGTCTTATCTTAGGAATAGCTGGATCGACAAATAATCCACACATTATTGTGTTATCTGGTATTGCTGGTCTCACTGCGGGTGCTATGTCTATGGCTGCTGGTGAATATATCTCTGTTAGATCTCAACGTGAATTATTTGAATATCAAATAGCTTTAGAACAAGCAGAATTGCTTGAATACCCCAATGAAGAAGCGGCTGAATTATCTCTAATCTATCAATCTCGAGGTCTTTCAAAAAACGATGCTGATGCCTTGTCACTTAAAATGCTTGAAAACAAAGAAGAAGCATTAGACACTCTCGCCAGAGAAGAGCTTGGACTCAATCCAGATGAACTCGGCTCTCCCACAAAAGCGGCTTTTGCCTCTTTTCTTTCCTTTGCTGTTGGCGGTATTATTCCACTTCTACCATTTTTGTTTCCGATTGAAAAACACACCCTACTTTTATCAACGGGATTAACAGGCATATTTTTATTTATTATCGGCGCTGCACTCAGTTTATTCACCGGAAAAAATGCTTTTTACAGTGGAATCAGAATGTTATTAATTGGAAGCTTTGCAGGCATCACAACAAATCTTATCGGTCACCTTTTTAGTCAATTCGGTGCCGTTTCTTTAAATTAAGCCAGGGTTAGTTAGCTGCATCTACTTTGGCATATTTTATTTTCGATATTAAAACTATTGCTTAGCAGAAAAAGGACTGATATCTTTAGGGAGGATCATTTTTACGAGATGCGTGTTACAGCGCTACCTTTTCTATAAAAAAAATAAAAATTAGGAAGTACAAATGAACGCATCGAAGCCTTTCACTATTATCTTGCAAGTACAGCCTGGCCATATGGCTGTTTGCAAACTATCTCCTCAATCACCTTTACCAACATGGTTAAACACGGCTGATAATAAATTCTTTTCCATTACTAAAACTAACGATGAGCTCTCTATAGTTTGTGATCAATCCTCTGTACCTGAACATGTTCAAGCTCAAAAAAATTGGCGCATGTTTAAAATTAAAGGTCAAATGGAATTCGAATTGGTCGGCATTTTGAAACAGGTTTTGAATCCTTTGGCTGAAAGTGGCATTGGTATTTTTGCCATATCTACTTACGATACAGATTATATCTTGGTACAAGAAAAAGATTTTGAAAATGCCATAAAAGCACTTAAAACAAAATTTGAGATCCAAGATATTTAAATCGTTTTTTTACTGGTAAAAAAAGTATTGGTCAAAGAAATTAAAATATACTTTTGTCTTTTTAGTGGGATTTTTCTGCTAAAATAGAAGATGATTTATGTCTCATGATCATCATTTCAACAGGAGCATGATGATGGATACAGAACGTTATAATATTCAAAAATGTGCACACCTTTCTCAGCAAGAAAAAGATCGCCGACTATTTGAAGCCATTAAATTTTATTCTCCCAGGGAAGTGAATAATCTCCTTGAGGCAGGTGCAAATTTAGAAGCACGAGGCCCACTTGACAGCACGCCCGTATTATTTGCAACGAGTTTAGGGAATGAAGCAGTCGCAGAGCTATTAGCTAAAAAAGGAGCCGATTTAAAAGCTAAAAACTTAGCTGGGAATAATGGATCGTTATTAGCTGTTCATCGTAGAAATAGTCGTTTAGTGAAATTATTTTTTGAAGCTGGCATAGATTCAAATGTGCCACATCGTTCCGGAAGATCACTCTTTCTTCAAGCACTCAGAACAGGAAACCCCGCGGTGATTTATTGTTTCTTCAGTAAAATCTCTGATGATGAATTGCAAATCGAAATAAATAAACACCCTGAATTGAAAATAAAAGAGCATTATGACAATTTCAAAAATTTGTTAACAGAACATCGTATGGCTGTATTTAAAAAATTAGGCATGCTTTTTCTTAATCGAAAATCAAAAAACTCATTTTACACCTTGCCTTTTGACTTAAAAAGATTACTGACAAACCAATATTTAAAAACATGCAATGAACCATGGCAAGCACTTCATGCCGATTTAGATACAAATGCGCTTTGCGAAGCCTTTAATAAATGTACGATTACGCCTTCTTTCAATAATCAAAAAAAACATACTAGTAAATTAAAAAAAACTCGTTCTAAAATCAAAACAAAATTTGATTCTAGTTCATCTTCTAGTGAGAAAAAAACAAAGCACAATAAAAAATGACTTGATATGATGAATTTTATTACTTGACTTTTTGTTTGACATCCTTTAAAAAAACATTATCTCATGGATGATAATTGTTGAGGAACAGCAAATGGATGTTGATCTATCTGAACAAGATTGGCGTGATGCAGAAGAAGCTTTAAGCGGAAAGCCAAGTGGAACAAAATTTGATAAATACCCCTCTGAACCCAAAAATAATTTTAAGGCAAAATGGCTTTTATTAAGAAAGCTCTCTTTTATTACCATCAATGAAACTATTTATGCTTTATTGAAAGGCTCTGATTTTGAGAGTGTCATTCCTATCGACCAGATAATCATCAAAAAAGGGCTCTCTAGAAAAGGTCTATTGGTTGATATCATGATACAAAGTACTTCACCTGAAACGGAAGTCTTTAAAAGCAAGCAAAATAAAATTCAAGAAAGTTTTTTTCCTAGAGCAGTTCGCACTCAACCTGGCATGAAAATGCATTTTCCTGAGCCTATCGGCACAATTCAAACCAATCAAAAAGTGTACACTGTATTACAATCTCATGAGGGGCTTCTATCCGATCAAATGAATAAAAGGTTGTCTCCCACTCAGAAAAAAATTCTTTCTTTGCGAGCTTGTTTATTCGTTAAAAATCTTCACGAAAAAAGAAATATCATTCATAAAAATATTCAAACCAAAAACTTTGTAGCCAAAATAGATGGACATTACATTGCACTGCAAGCTTTTCATTATCAAGCAGCTGATAATGCTCTTTTAGGTACGCCAGGTTTTATTAGTCCCGAAGTTTTTTATCTTCGTGATTATTCTTTTTATTCAGATATTTTTTCGCTAGCCATTATGTTGTTATTTCAATGCGATGTAACTGCTAACAACTTACCTATTGTACACTTCCATCATTACATTAAAAGCGTCCTCAATGAAAATTCGCAAGAAAAATGGTTAAACCCTATCACATGGATAAATCAACAAAATATTCAAATTCATACTGAACTAAAAAATATTTTATTTGGTATGTTAACACCTCAACCCTTTAAAAGAACCAGCGTCAATCATTTGATTAAATATTTGTGCGAAGAACTTGTTCAAGATATGAATGTTGAAACAGATCTTAAACAAGAATTTGGTCATTATCTCTCTGACTTTAAACCACCTACGGCTCTCATTTTTAGCCCATTTCAAACCAAAGACCTGTCTCCAGAAAGAAGACAAAATATATTTAAAAAAGAAGAAGAGCTGACAAGCTCTATTACAACAATGACTAAAAAACATACTCTAAGTTAATTTTATAAAACAACTACCCTGTTTTTTATGACAGCCATTATTGTATTAGACTTATACTATTATGTGAAAAATTCTAAATAATGAGACAAATATATGAGATCGAGCAATCAAGAAGTTTATGTTATTGGCAGTGCCCGTGTCCCTTTTGCTAAAAGTATGACCTCTTATGCAGATGTAACACGCAAACAATTAATGGTTGCCTCATTAAATGGTCTTGTAGAAAAATATGGGCTGCAAGGCAAAATCATTGGCGACACCGCCTTAGGTGCGGTTATGCTCAGTGCAGCTGATTGGAATCTGGCAAGAGAATGTCTTCTTGAAACGGCTATTCACCCACATTCTCCCGCTTATAATGTGCAAAGAGCTTGTGGCACCAGTTTTGAAACTACTTGGCAAATCGCACTTAAAATTCATTCCGGTGCAATTGATACGGGTATTTCAGGTGGCGTAGACACCAATAGTGATCTGCCTATTGAGGTATCAGAGCCTTTTCGTCATCTGCTATTAAATTTATATCAAGCAAAAAGTATCACTCAAAAAATTAAAATCATCAGCGGCTTTAGACCTCGCTATCTCAAACCTAAATTAGCAACCACTGCTGAACCACGCACTGGGTTATCCATGGGTGATCATTGTGAATTAATGGTCAAAGAATGGCACATTAGTCGTCAGGCCCAAGATGAATTCGCTTTAAGTAGTCATATAAAAAGCGATAAAGCATATCGTGAAGGTTTTTATCATGATTTGGTGATCCCTTTTCATGGGCTCACTCGCGATGGCATTTTAAGAGGTGATACTTCTTTAGACAAATTAGCCAAATTAAAACCTGTTTTTGATAGAACAAATGGCAGTTTAACCGCTGGTAATAGTACCTTGCTCTCAGATGGTGCTGCCAGTATATTACTAGCAAGTAAAAAGGGAGCAGATAAATTAGGCATGAAGCCACTTGCCAAAATTATCGATGTACAATCTGCAGCCATTGATTTTGTTCATGGAGAAGGTCTGCTTATGGCTCCCACCATTGCAGTGGCAGAATTACTAACCCGTAATCGCTTGAGTTTTGCAGATTTTGATTATATTGAAATTCATGAAGCTTTTGCAGGTCAAGTGCTCTGTACGTTGAAAGCATGGGAATCAGTTGAATATTGTCGAAATGTACTAGGGTTATCAGCACCTTTAGGTACTATCGATGCACATAAACTCAATGTGGTTGGCAGTAGTCTAGCATTAGGGCATCCCTTTGCAGCCACTGGTGCACGCATTACCGGCACACTAGCCAAACTGTTATCTTCGGGTGGGCAAAAGCGTGGCCTTATTTCAATCTGTACCGCAGGAGGTATGGGGATAGCCGCCATCATGGAATCTACAGAATAATCAAATTATCCTAAAATCATTGCTAGTCACCTATCCTTTGATTCAATACCAAAATCATTCAAATATTTTTGGTGATCTCTTTTTATTTCACGAACAATCAGCTAAAGTAAATTCACTATCAATATCCTCATATAGGCTGTAAAAAATATGGATAATATTAACGCGCATTTTCTACAAGCTTGTTACGATGGTAACACTACTGCTATTAAAGAAAAGTATCTTGGTGCTGTCGATATTAATTACTGTTGTCCTCATAATGGCCATGGGCTGTATTTAGCGGCGACTCAAGGGCATGAAGCTACTGTAGAATTATTATTAGAAAATGGTGCCATTGATGCAATTGCCATGGGTAGCTCCACTTCTGCTTTACATATGGCGGTATTCAAAGGTTTTTTTAATATTGTGATATTAATATTAGAAAAATCTCATCAACTCAGTGTAGATATCCGAACAAAATCTGGAGAAACCCCTTTACATTCTGCTGCTAAACAAGGTTTTGCTAGCATCACTCTAAAACTGCTTGAACATGGTGCCGATCCTGATAGTTGCACACAGTCTCTAGATACCCCTATGCATTTTGCCGCTCTTAGAAATCAACTCGCACTATTTGATAGGTTCGAAAAAAATTATCCTGAAACACTTCGTGTATTGTTATTTGCATCAAGACATACTCATTCATTAGCCAAAAACAAAGACAGTGAAACTTTTTTAACAGTAGCTGAAAAGAATGGTTGGTTAGATGACGTCAAGCTTATTTATCAAAATACACTTATTCTCAAAAAACTTGCCATTCAAAGCATACAACCCCCTATTCTGAATGCCTTTCATTTGAGTAAGCAAAAGAAAGAAGCGTTTTCACAGGATGAATTCAGCCCTGAAACGACTAAAAAAGCCTCACCTTTATTCACAAATAGGAATTTTTAGATTTTTTCAGCCTTGCCGACAAGCGGTATATCTCAAATGATTGATTTCAAGGTTCTTGATTGATAAGGTACTTGCAGATAATAAGCAACCTTAAAGAAACCCCATTATCATGAAAATTTTAGAAAATACCGCTTTTATTTCTGGAGGCAGTTTTCGTTCTGCTGCAGGCACGATGGGTGCATCGCTTACCTGCGCGACAATAGGTGCTATCATGGGGGCAAATCTGTTAGATCCTGCTCTAATTTATTTTAACATTCAATCACAAAGCTATATTGGACAAATAAAAACCACTATGACAAATATGTATATTGCTAATAAATATGGGTATATTGGCATGGATAGCAAAAATGATGTGATTGGTGCAATAGGTGGTGCTTTAGTAGGCAGCATTATTGGCCCAACCATTTTTGTAGGGCTCGTTTATTAAGCCCTAGAATAACCCTAACGCAATCTTAAGGCATTAAAAATAACCGATGCCGAACTAAAACTCATTGCGGTTGCAGCAATCATAGGGGAAAGTAGCCACCCTGTAAAAGGGTATAAAATACCTGCTGCAATAGGCACCCCTAGTGTATTATAGAGTAAAGCAAAAATTAAATTTTCTTTCATGTTTTTAACAGTGGCATCAGAAAGTGATTTTGCAAGTGCAATTCCTCGCAAATCTCCTTTTACTAAGGTCAGTTGAGCACTGTGCATGGCAACATCTGTTCCTGTTCCCATGGCGATACCTACATCCGCTTTAGCAAGTGCTGGTGCGTCATTAATACCATCTCCAGCCATAGCAACAATACAACCTTGTTTTTGCAGGTTTTGAACTAATTCAAGTTTATGAGCAGGACTCATTTCTCCATATATTTCATTTACCCCTAGATGTGCTCCTATTGTTTTAGCGGTAGTCAGACCATCACCCGTTGCCATAATGATCCGAATGCCTGCTTTTTTTAATATCGATAATGCCTCTGGTGTGGTTTTTTTAATGGGATCAGATACCGCCAATAATCCTGCTAAATGCTTATCGATAGCAAGGTAAATCACACTGGCACCATCTTGACGTAAATTTTCTGCTTGGGGAATTAATTTATCGATTGCTATTTGTTCTTTTTGCATAAAAGCGCTATTGCCTAAAATAAGTTGCCGACCGTTCACCATTCCTTGTACACCAATCCCTGAAATAGATTCAAAATGTTCGACTTTTTCTAAAATTAAACCACGTTCTCGTGCTGTATTGACAATTGTTTGAGCTAAGGGATGTTCGCTGCCTTGATCTAAACTTGCCGCCCAACGCAATATCTCCTCTTCTGATAACTCAGAAACCGTAACAGCACAATTAAACACGGGCTTGCCTTCTGTTAAGGTACCTGTTTTATCAATAATTAACGTATCTATTTTTCGAAGATGTTCTATTGCGGCGGCATCCCGAAAAAGAATGCCTAACGTTGCGGCTTTTCCTGTCGCCACCATAATAGACATAGGGGTCGCTAAACCCAAAGCACAAGGACATGCAATAATCAACACTGCCACTGCATTAATAAGGCCAAGTACCCATTTGGGCTCAGGTCCAAATATTCCCCAACTGAAAAAAGTGATAGCAGCAATGGTAATCACTATCATGACAAAATATCCAGCCATAATATCAGCCATGCGCTGCATAGGTGCTTTAGAACGTTGTGCATTAGAAACCATTTCAATGATTTGAGCTAATACCGTTGCAGAACCAACACGCTCAGCTCGCATAATAAAAGCACCATTTGTATTTAAAGTGGCCCCTATCACCTTATCGGTCGCTTTTTTTACAACAGGAATAGGTTCTCCAGTTAACATAGATTCATCTACTGCACTGCTACCTGAAATCACTGTACCATCTACAGGAATTTTTTCTCCTGGCCGAATCCGTAATAGATCATGAATATGAACATGTGATAATGGTATATCTTCTTCTAAACCATTTTCACGAAGTCGTCTCGCTGTTTTAGGGGCTAACCCTATTAATAATTTTATGGCACTAGAGGTTTTTGCTCTGGCATGTAACTCAAACATTTGCCCCAAAAGCGTTAATGAAATGATCACGACAGCGGCTTCGAAATAAACCGAAACTCTGCCCATCGAGATAAATGCAGCTGGAAAAAAATGGGGAAAAGCTGTCGCAACAAGACTGTAAACAAAAGCTGCACCTGTTCCTAAGCTAATTAAAGTCCACATATTAGGGCTTCGATTAAGAATTGATTGCCAACCTCTTACAAAAAATGGCCAACCTGCCCAAAATACAACCGGAAGGGAGAGTATCAATTCTAACCAAGATTGATATTCCATCTCCAACCACTGAAAATAATGACCAAACATGGCCAAAAAAATAATGACTATCGTCAAGGGAAGCGTCAACCAAAAACGTCTTCGAAAAGAAAAATATTCTGCATTTTCGTTTTCATGAGATTCTTCAGGTGCAGGCACTAATGATTCTAGTGTCATACCACATTTAGGACAATTGCCAGCATGATCCTGACGAATCTCAGGATGCATCGGACAGGTATAAACCGCTCCTGACATAATGACTTTTCCTATTAATATTATTTATAAAAGCTACATATCTTTAATTTTAGAACATGGCTAAAATATAGTTTGCTGTTAAAATCGAACTGAATGTAATGACACTTAATTTAGGCACCCTAACTGACTTGAGAAGAGTGCTAAATTAATGGTGTTTTTATTGATAATACCGTAATAATATAAGGGGTTTCTGATGAGTGATATGCCTGTAGAGCAGCTTCCTATTTATGCTAAATTTGTCGAATCCGTTAAAAAAAATGATGTTCAAAAAACGGCCGAACTACTTCACGAACACCCATTTTTGAGTCATAATCTCGAAAAAGTCATGCCCGAAACTACACGCACCCCTTATCTGTTTTGCACCCTCAACCCAGGCATGACTGAATTAGCAGAAGTACTTGTTGTTTTTGGTGCCACACTCAACAATGAGAAACTCGCTTCTCAAGAAATCACTCCTTATCAAGAAATGCCACTTACCCAATTGCCCCCCCCTTCTTCTGATTCTCCTGAAATAAAACTCTATAGCTTATTAGAAAAAAGTCTAGC
This sequence comes from uncultured Francisellaceae bacterium, assembly GCA_964433995.1. Taxonomy (GTDB): domain Bacteria; phylum Pseudomonadota; class Gammaproteobacteria; order Berkiellales; family Berkiellaceae; genus CADEEZ01. The sequence continues at coordinate 8,900 of CAYSTH010000076.1, forward strand.
TGAAAGAAAACAAGAAGTGATAAAAAAATATCATCTTGATACCATTCAAAAATTATATATTTTAACCGGAATGCGTCCCTTTTTTTGTAACAGAACATTACATCGAAACGGCACTCAAGGCTCTCATTTACGCTTAATGATGCCTCATTTGCAAAAAATACGTGTAGAAGTGCTATTAAACCTATTTAATATCCCCTTTAATGACGGCTTCGGAACAGCGACACATTCTTACATTGCGATTTTACCTGCAAACTATGATGCCATTAATGTTTACTTAAATAACTCGAATGTACCAACTTCCATCCCTTCTGATATAAAAATACCCAATTTTTCTATTGATGATTTACCTTCAGAAAATAAAATAGCATTATTTGATATTTTATTTTCAACTAAATTTTTAATAGGTTTAGAAGAACGAAATAATCATCAATATGATTTAAATAAAATCATGCTACATTTAGCCAAATTTAATATGAAAAACAGTTTTTGTTTTGAATACTTAGAAGAACAAGGGCATGAATTTAAACATCAACCTCTCGTAGAAAAAGTAGCAGAAAAACCGGCTCAAATTCTACATTTCAGCCCTCATTCTCCTCTACAGAAAAATAAAGCCTCCTTCTCTGCAGAGCCTACAAACCCCGATAAT
>CAYSTH010000077.1:0-9513 GCA_964433995.1 uncultured Francisellaceae bacterium
CGAGCAATCATCATAATATAAACTGCAAATAAAACAGCAGAAAACATAGCGAGACCATCACCAAACCAATTTAATTCAGGTGTTTGTGATCCAAAAGTCATTAGACCTGCGCCCCACAGTGTGATAAGTAGTGCGGAGCAAATTTTGATATTCACATTTTGCCATCCCAAGCAGCACGTGATGATGCTAATAAATAGAGGCGTAGTAGTTGATAAGAAAGCAGCATTAGCAATAACGGTATAATTCAATGAGGCATTCCATATCGCAATATCTATCCCAAATATGGCGCCAATTAGTAATAACATCATCAGGTTAAAAAACGAAGTGTGTCTTAGTTCTTTCAAATTAGATGGTTGCACAAGCATAAACAAAAATATCGGTAAAACAAAAGCAGAGCGCCAAAAAGCAGACATCGTTGGGGCGCATTCAGCCAACCGAGTGAATATTCCTGCAAAGCCAATAAATACAATGCCAGATAGCAAGCCAATTAAGGGCAAGTTTTTTATTAGGCTTTTGGAGATCATTTTGGTTTTAGTACCCGATCGGGTAGGTGTGGCAACAATTGCATCCATCTTGGTAATTGTTGGCGGATTTCTTTCACAAAGGATCTTAAACTAAATCGTTGTTTCATCCACTTTTCGAGATAAGGTTTGGCAGTGGCCCACAAATCTAAATCAGGATAGAGCTGCCTGCCTAAACCTTCGATGCTTAATAATGTTTTTTGTAGCAAAATAAGCTGAGGTTGAACGGGCATATTAAACCGCTGTGCAGTTTGGAATAAGCGAATCAAAGTTTGCGCAAAAGAAATTTCTCTTAGAGGGCGTTCAAATATAGGTTCACAAACGGTTCGAATGGCCGCTTCAAAATTATCCAGTCGGGTATCTTTAGGTACCCATCCAGATTGTATGTGCAATTCTGCTACTTTACGGTAATCACGTTTAAAAAAGGCTAAAAAGTTGAGGGCAAGATATTGTTGATCGTCAGGGCTTAGCGAACCCATAATACCAAAATCAACCGCAACATATTTAGGGTTTTGAGGGTTGGTGATATCCACAAAAATATTACCAGGATGCATATCTGCATGAAAAAAAGAATCTCTAAATACTTGGGTAAAAAATATCTCGACACCTCTTTCGGCCAATAGTTTTAAATTGGTACCGTGTTCTTTTAAAGTCGCCATATCTGAAATATTGACGCCTTTGATGCGTTCCATCACTAAAATATCGTGATGAGTGTAGTCCCAATAAATGGTTGGCACATAAATAATAGATGCATTTTTAAAATTACGCTTTAATTGAGAAGCGTTTCCTGCTTCTCTTAATAAATCAAGCTCATCAAATAGTGTTATTTCAAATTCTTTTACCACTTCCATGGGGCGAAAACGTCTGAGCTTAGGAAAAGCACGATGCGTCCATTTGGCAAGCCAGGTCATCCATTCTATATCTTGTTCGATTTGTTTTTCGATATTGGGACGCAGGATTTTGACAATGGCTTCATGACCTTCTTTTAATATGGCTCCATGAACTTGAGCAATCGATGCTGAGGCAAAGGGTTCATCTTCAAAGCTGGCAAAGATATCACTAATCGATTTTTTAAAACGTTTTTCAATAATCGCTTTAGCGATTTTACTGTCAAAAGGGGTGACTCGGTCTTGAAGCATTGCTAGTTCATCTGCGATATCTTCAGGTACGATATCTCGACGTGTAGAAAGCAGCTGGCCAAATTTCACAAAAATAGGACCTAATGATTCTAAACAGCATCGAATGGCTTTTCCTCTTTCCATTGTTTCCTGTATAAACCAAAGGCTTGGAAAGAAAATTCTGAACCAGCTTAAATGATTGTCGATTCCGACTTCTTCTAGGATAGAATCAAAACGATATTTTAATAAATTTTTAGTAATAACTCGAAGACGGTTAAGTCTTTTTAAGGCCTTCATCATAATTTCTCTATTCGTGCATTTAAGAGCTGTAACTTTTTTTCTAGACGTTCAGTATCATTTTTTAAGGTCATGATATCATCAATCCATTGTTCTGATTCTGTGACAGGCACAAAACAATTTTTTTCGTATAAAAGATATTCTTTAAGAGCATGTATGTTATTTTGTGAAGCAGAATAAACATATTGTTTACTCTTTTGAAACAATTGGGTAACAGGAAAAGCTAACTTGTCACCTACAAGTGAGGCCCACAGCACAGTCCAATCTAAATCAACTTGTTTGAATACAGCTTGCAGGGCATGCAATAAACCTGTGTCACCATAACATTGAACTTGATGTTGATGTAATAATCGCATCCATTCTGATTGTGAGGCATGGTTGTTATTTAAAAAAGCCAAGCCAAGCCGGCCTAAATCAAATAATTTTCCTGTGATGGTTAAATCTGGCGTTGGATTATAACTTTGTTCAGAAACAAGAATATTATTAGTTTCTATTAATAAATGGATTTTTTTTGAGCCAGATAAAACCGTGTGTATATTTAAAGCTATCACTTTTCCATGATGGCTTAGTAAAGGCTTAAAAACATCGGGGTCGAGTTTTTTTATTTTAGCAAAAGCCGTTTTGAGAAAAAATAAAACAATTTTACTTGGTCCCATAATGTATCGCCACAACGCCACCTAGTAAATTTTGAAAGCCAGTTTGTGTGAAACCAGCCTGATTCATCATACTCAATAACTCTTCTTGAGCAGGATGCATGCGAATAGACTCTGCTAAATATTGGTAGCTGTCTCTGTCTTGCGCAATCCATTCTCCCATTTTAGGTAAGACATGAAAAGAATATAAATCGTAAGCTTTACTAAATAACCCAGAAAAGGGCAAAGAAGGCGAAGGTTTAGAAAATTCTAAAATCACTATTTTGCCGCCTGGTTTTAGGACTCGCGCCATAGAAGCAAGTGCTTTGTCTTTTTGAGCGACATTTCTTAACCCAAATCCCATGGTAATTTTATCAAAAGAATCAGATTCAAAGGGCAGTGCTTCTGCATTAGCTTGAATGTAATCAATATTTAAGAGGCCTTTATCGATAAGCTTTTGGCGCCCCACTTCTATCATAGGGTAGGTTAAATCAGCTAACATGACACGCCCTGTTGGACCCGTTTTTTGTGCTAATAAAGCAGTAATATCACCTGTGCCTCCGGCTAAATCGAGTATGGTTTCACCTGCTCTAATTTCTGTATATTGTAGGGCGATTTGTTTCCAGAGCCTGTGCAAACCAAATGACATAAAATCATTCATGATGTCATATTTACTCGATACAGAACGAAATACAGCCGATACTTTTTCTGTCTTTTCAGAAAGAGGGACTTGTTGAAAGCCAAAATGTGTTTTTTCTTCGGTCATATGCTGATTATCATAAAATAAATTTACTGAGGTCGTGATCTTGTATGAGAGCACCTAATTGGCTGTTCACATAGTCATTGTCAATTAATATTTTTTCACCGGCTTTTTCGGTCGCATCAAATGAAATGTTTTCAAGTAATTTTTCAATGACAGTATGTAATCGTCTGGCTCCAATATTTTCTGAGCGTTCATTAATATCAAAAGCAATTTCTGCGAGCTTTTTAATACCATCGTCAGTAAAAGTTAAAGTGACATTTTCGGTGGCTAATAAGGCTTGATATTGTTTGGTTAAACTGGCATCGGGTTCGATTAAAATGCGAGCGAAGTCTTCAGTTTTTAAGGCTTCTAGCTCAACACGTATGGGCAATCTGCCTTGTAATTCGGGAATGAGATCGGCAGGCTTGGATAAGTGAAAAGCCCCCGAAGCAATAAATAAAATATGATCGGTTTTTACCGAACCATATTTGGTAGATACGGTAGAACCTTCAACTAATGGGAGCAAATCGCGTTGCACCCCTTCACGAGAGACATCTCCGCCACCATTGTATTCAGAGCGTTGTGTAATTTTGTCAATTTCATCTAAAAAGACAATTCCGTTTTGTTCCACTTTGTTAAGGGCTTTTGCTTTTAAATCTTCATCGTTAATTAATTTTTGTGCTTCTTCTTCTTTGAGTAGCTTTAAAGCATCTTTTACTTTTAATTTACGTGCTTTGGTTTTGCTACTGTATAGATTTTGAAACATACCTTGTAATTGATTGGTCATATCTTCCATGCCAGGGGGCGCCATAATTTCAACACCCACTCCTTGGGTAGCTAATTCTATTTCAATCTCGGTGTCATCAAGCTCACCCTGCATTAATTGATTTCGGAGTTCAATTCTCGCTTCAGAATCTTCGGGCGCATGATCTAAAGAAAAACCGACTTTGGCTTTAGGGTTGAGCACATCTAAAATGCGATCATAGGCATTAGTTAAGGCATTTTCTTTGACCTTTTGAATGGCAATTTCACGTTCCATTTTCATCGCCATATCTGTTAAATCGCGAATAATCGATTCAACATCACGCCCGACATAACCCACTTCTGTAAATTTAGTGGCTTCGACTTTAATAAAGGGTGCATTGGCTAATTTTGCCAAACGCCTAGCAATTTCAGTTTTCCCTACACCGGTTGGCCCAATCATTAAAATATTTTTAGGGGTGACTTCGTTTCGTAAATCATCAGGCAGTTGCATTCTACGATATCGATTGCGAAGTGCTATCGCGACTGCCTTTTTGGCGGCTTGCTGGCCAATAATATGTTTATCCAACTCAAGGACGATTTCACGAGGGGTCATCATAGACATAAATATTACCTACTAAAGACGATTCCGAATAGTTTTAGAGCTCTTCAATTGTAAAGTGATCATTGGTATACACACAAATAGAAGCAGCAATTTTGAGGGATTCTTCTACAATTTGCTTGGCAGTTAACTGGGTGTGGTTAACCAATGCGTTGGCTGCAGCTTGTGCATAAGGCCCGCCTGAACCTATTGCAATCACACCGTTTTCAGGTTCGATGACATCACCATTTCCAGTTAGAATAAGTAAAGTCTCATTATTGGCAACAGCAAGTAAAGCTTCTAAACGCCTTAGCATTTTATCTGTTCGCCAGTCTTTGGCCAGCTCTACCGCTGCGCGAAGCATATGGCCATGATGCTTTTCAAGCTTTGCCTCAAAGCGTTCGAATAAAGTAAAAGCATCTGCTGTACCGCCTGCAAAACCGGCTAAAATTTTTCCATTGAATAAACGCCGAATTTTTTTGGCGTTGCCTTTTAAAATAGTATTACCTAAAGAAACCTGGCCATCTCCACCAATAGCCACTTGGTTATTTTTTTTTATAGCCACAATGGTGGTACCGCAAAATTGTTTCATACTACGCTATGCCTTAGTTTTTATCACAAAAGAATCGATGTGGGCAGTTTGTTGAAGAGAGATTTGGGCCATTTTCGCCTGAGACTCTTGTTGATAGGGGCCTAAATAAACACGATACCAGGTCGTGGAAGACTCATTTTTTTGATAAGCCTCAACTTTTACTTCAAAACCTTGCAAGGTAAGCTGCGCCTTTAAGCTTTCAGCAGGCTGTTTAGATTGAAAAACGGCAGCTTGTAATATAAAGGTTTCTGGTTTGGTGTGATGTGGTAAATTGGCACTTAGTTCTGTTTTGCGCTCTATTTTAGGCTCTATGGTTTTTTCTAAAACAGCAAGTTGCTCTGCTTTAGGCGCCTGTACAGTAGATGCAACAACGGTTTGTTGTTCTTCGATGAGTTGCGCTTCTTTGATATCCGTTTCTTCCATGTTGGGCAGCAAAGTATAAAAATCGAATTTGGGCTTGGGTGGCGTTTTAGGTTCAGCGGTTTTGGCTGCATGAAGAGGCGCTATTTTAGCGGCCGAGTTCTCGTCTTGTTCTAACTCACCAGGCGTCGCTAGGCTACGGTCTATGCCAACAAGCTTAGGAAAAAGTTTGATAGCGACTAAAACAGCAATACCTAAACCTAGCGCTATGCCCAAAATGGTCCAACCCCAAGCAGGGGCAGCCTCTTGGCGAGTGTGTTTTTTTAATGTGGGTCTTTTTTCATTCAAACCCTGTTTGTGTGCGTAATCTCTCATAGAGATGTTTTTCTAACTTATTTGGTTAATATAATGGTGTGATCTTAACACAAAGTATAACGAATTTTTGGTTTAATAGGTGGAAAGTGGATCGACGTCTATGCTCCACCTGACTGAATGCGAAGTTTTATATTCAGAGAGTTGCATCAGTGCCAGTTGTAATTGACTTCGCTTATCAGCCATAACCCAAAGTTGTGCCTGATAGAGATCTTTTTGACGTTCATTGCCAGAAAACATTGGGCCAAATAACTTAATATTTGATTGATAGCTTAAATGCGATTTAAGCATGCCTAAGGTTTCTATCACAGCGTCTCTAGATTTCCCTTTGGCACGAATAATTGCTAAATGACTGAAGGGAGGTAAATGGGCTTGTTCTCGTTCTGCCAAAATATATTTTGCATAAGCATCGTAACCGCCATTTAAGATAGCTTGTAATAAAGGGTGTTGGGGGAGAGCAGTTTGTAAATAAACGGCGCCGGGCATATCTGCCCTACCTGCACGGCCTGAAACTTGGGTAATTAACTGAGCCGTTCGTTCTGTTGCTCTAAAATCGGCGCTATATAATCCAGAATCTATTTGAATAATGCCAACGAGGGTCACTCGAGGAAAATGATGACCTTTGGCCAATAACTGGGTGCCAATTAAAATTTGTGATTCTCCGCTATTGATTTTTTCTAAAGCCGTTTTTAATTTTTTTGGGGTAGTGATTGTATCGCTGTCTATACGAGCGATATTGGCATAGGGAAATAAATTTTCTATTTCTGTTTCAATTCTTTCTGTCCCTAAACCTGCAGGTTTTATTTGTGTACTTTGACAGCTAGGACATTTTTCAGGAAATCGTTGGTGTTTATCACAAAGATGACAACTCAAGCGGTTATACTGCAAATGATAAGTTAATCTGCCTTCGCATTGTGGGCATTTTGCCTGCCAAAAGCATTCTACACACATTACGGTAGGAGCAAAGCCACGGCGATTAATAAATAATAAAACTTGTTGATTCACCCCTAATGTTTTTGTGATAGCCGTGATTAATTTTTCACTTAAACCATGCGTTAATCTTTCTACATTAGTATCAATAAGCTGTACATTGGGTAATTGTGCGCTATTAGGTCGCTGGGTTAAATTTAAAGGGATAAATCGGTTTAATTGGCAATTATATAAACTTTCAAGACTGGGAGTGGCAGATCCCAACACAATAGGAATATGCGCTAGTTTTGCGCGCCAAATAGCCATGTCTCTAGCAGAAAATAAAAACCCTTCTTGTTGCTTAAACGAAACATCATGTTCTTCATCGACAATAATTAAACCTAGTGCTTGAAAAGGTAAAAAAAGAGCAGAGCGCGTACCAACAATGACTTGTTTTTTGCCAGAAAAAGCATCGTGCCAAGCTTCAAGTTTTTGTTTGGGGGTGAGTTGAGAGTGATAAATGACGGCTTTATCACCAAACCTATCTATGACTCGTTGGCAAGTTTGAGGTGCTAATGCGATTTCAGGTATTAATATCAGCACCTGTTTAGGTAAACATTTTTCTATTGCTTGAAGATAGACTTCAGTTTTACCTGAACCGGTAATGCCTTTTAATAAATAACAAGCAAATTGATTTAAGTGAGAGGTAATAGTGCTGACAGCTAATTCTTGTTCATCGGTTAATACCAGCTGTTTTTCCGTGCTAGGGGATAATTCTGGTTTAGGTGCTTTGCGTTTTTTGCTGTTCAATAATTCATGAAGAGGTAGATTCTTTTCAAGTAAAACAGGCAAGCCTGTAAATAACACTTCGCCAATAGGGTGATGATAGTAATCTGCTGTATTTTTGAACCAAGTCATGATTTCTTGATTAAAAATAGGAAAATCATCAGGAAACGTTAAAACAGATTTCAGTTGTTTGACTTTGATATCCGCAGGGCCTTTATCTACTACAATGCCCATCGCTTGTTTTTTGCCCCAGGGCACATACACTCGCATGCCGACCCGTATATTCTCAATTAGCATGTCAGGTGGGGGTAAATAATGAAATAGAGGCAAAGGCAAGCCAAGTGCAACTTTTAACACGATAGTAGGTTGCAAGGCTTCAGGCATAAAGAAAAACCCCCGACGTTTTTTATAAACCAGCTAACTTTATTTTATTGATTAATATACCATTAAACTTTATATAGTATGAACATATTCAATGCAGAGATAAACACGGGCATTTGTTCGATAAAAATTTGAATACAGTTTATCGAGAAGCCTCTGAAGCATATATAGAAATTAAAGTATTACTAACAATTATAAGTAGAGATTTTAGCATGAATAAATATGTATCATTTTGGCGATTGTTTTTGACAACAAAAGATATAAAAAAAGCAGAACAACTATTAAAAATATTTATTAATGAAAACGGTAAAATCTCACTTAATAATGAAATAGATTATTCAGTTTATCATAAGGATAATACTATAAAAGCACAATTTTATTGTGAGCATGTATTTGAAACTTGGGAAGAATGTGTATTTAATCTCATGTTGACAGCACAGCAATCAGCCAGGCATTTAATCTTGAATGGTTTCTTAGAAGAAGAGGTTGATATATTTACAACAGATATATTTGGAGCAAAAGGCGGTGTAAAAGCACTGAATATAACGTTAAGTCAAGAACACTATCAGAAAGGGATAGAAGTGTGATGTTGGCTAAAGCAGCAGGGTGGGCAAAGCGAAGCGTGCCCACCATCTCAATATAATGAAAAACAAAAATATGTTAGAAATAGGTGACGTCGTAATTATTGATAGTCCGTTACGATTAAAACAAGTGCATGGAAATAAAGGCTATATTTCTGCGCATTCGTATGATGAAGATACAGTGACTGCATATTCAATAACGGTGCAGAATGAATGTTGGTTTGTTTTTCCTCATGAAATTGAACCAACGGGTGAAAAAGTTGATCGTAATATTAATATGACAAACAATATTATCAAGATCAAAGTTGATAAACATGGAAAAGGGCATATTAAATAAATTTGATTAATCATTATCATAAATATAAGATATCGTTCATTTTAATTAGGGGAAAATTATGTTGATTTTAGGTGACAATCAGATTGAAAATGTTTCTGGAGGATCTTCCAACACCATTTTTGTTTCATATAATTTAAAAATAGAAAAGACACCGATTGAAATTTTACCAATACTGTTTCAGCTTTCAGAAGCCTGCATCAAAAATAGATGGAATATCAATACATACACAAGTGAATTAATTAAGGCTGGAATCGATCCAAACTTAATTTCGATTAGCTCTGGTGTTGATTTTGAGGTTGATTTGTATGGGCCTTCTTTTTTTAAAGATTAAAATTTAATATATTTTAGGAGAAAATGATGAAAATATTAAATTATAAAGAAATATCTTTAATTGTTGGAGCGGGCGGGGTAGACGACAGCATTTCAGCTACTTTTGAGGTTAAGTTAAAAGAAACACCGTTAGAACAGCTGCCATTATTATCTTCGCTTACAAATGATTGTACTAATAATAAATGGAATGTAGTTGAATATACAAATAAATTG
>CAYSTH010000078.1:0-8914 GCA_964433995.1 uncultured Francisellaceae bacterium
GCCAAAAAGGAAGAAAATGAGGTTAAATTATGCTGATTTTAATGCAATTGCCATGGGGTTGATCTCTCCTGTAGATAGATTAATTTATGGTTAGTTCATACAAGGTGTTGCTGCACCTTGTGTGAACGTTGCAGACAAGAATACCTGCTCTCGCAAATCCATGCAATCTTTTTTTTAATTAAAAAAATTTAAAAATCTATTTGCGGATACTCGCTACGCCTACTAGAACAGATGACTCAAATTATAAATAGCTTTCTATTTTTTTCACTCTACTTAAACGCTCTCCCCACATTTCAATGATTCGAGGATGACCATACCTTGGAAAAATATCGTAAATTTCATCTCGGTATATTTTTTTAAAATTTTTATCTGCTCTTTTGCGATATGCTGGATTCTCTTCGGTATACTCGATATCATGTTCTTTTGTAATAGGTAAAAATACGATTAAATCTAAAGTATCTAATGCATTTTTAATTTCTTCGAATCTATCTGAAATTTCAGTATCGTGAATATCGATTTCTTCTTTATCGGCAATACACATAGCATAAGCAATAAAGTCTATCGGACATCTATCGAATATAATATTAGGCTGATCAGCATGTTTATTGAGATCGGCAATACTATAATCAAGCTGCTCTACCAAACTTTCAAAGCTGGGCTCTAATGATTGCTCTTGTTCTTTTTCTAGTTTGTAATAAGGTTCTATAACTTTGATATATTCAGGGTGACGCTGAATAAAATCATTGATTAACGTTGTTTTACCCATAAAATGAGTGCCTGAGATTGCAATACGCATAAATTTTCTCTCAAAAAATCTGAGGTTAAGATTTCAGAGCTGTTTCTAATAATTTTATATGATCTCTATTAATAAAAAGCTCTGATTTTGATTTTTGGAATTAACATTTCTAAAAAAATTAATTAACACAATAAAGAAAAATATCTATATTTATCAATAAGATACAAAAAAATTCTACCTTGAGACATTTAACATTGATATATTGCGAATTTATATAAATCAATCAATTTAGCGCTTTAGAGCAAATCCGTGATTTGTCACTCATATTGAGATTTTGCTTTTTGCGTTTTAGCCTTAATTTCTACAAAAATATACAGAGTTGGTCTATCCGGTTGTCCATTCTTTTTTTCGACAACCACTCTTTCAATTCGATTTTCATTCAACCAGTTATGAAAATCATTTAAAAGCGGTCTAGTAACATATCCAATTTTTATCTGCTCTTTTGCGATATGCTGGATTCTCTTCGGTATACTCGATATCATGTTCTTTTGTAATAGGTAAAAATACGATTAAATCTAAAGTATCTAATGCATTTTTAATTTCTTCGAATCTATCTGAAATTTCAGTATCGTGAATATCGATTTCTTCTTTATCGGCAATACACATAGCATAAGCAATAAAGTCTATCGGACATCTATCGAATATAATATTAGGCTGATCAGCATGTTTATTGAGATCGGCAATACTATAATCAAGCTGCTCTACCAAACTTTCAAAGCTGGGCTCTAATGATTGCTCTTGTTCTTTTTCTAGTTTGTAATAAGGTTCTATAACTTTGATATATTCAGGGTGACGCTGAATAAAATCATTGATTAACGTTGTTTTACCCATAAAATGAGTGCCTGAGATTGCAATACGCATAAATTTTCTCTCAAAAAATCTGAGGTTAAGATTTCAGAGCTGTTTCTAATAATTTTATATGATCTCTATTAATAAAAAGCTCTGATTTTGATTTTTGGAATTAACATTTCTAAAAAAATTAATTAACACAATAAAGAAAAATATCTATATTTATCAATAAGATACAAAAAAATTCTACCTTGAGACATTTAACATTGATATATTGCGAATTTATATAAATCAATCAATTTAGCGCTTTAGAGCAAATCCGTGATTTGTCACTCATATTGAGATTTTGCTTTTTGCGTTTTAGCCTTAATTTCTACAAAAATATACAGAGTTGGTCTATCCGGTTGTCCATTCTTTTTTTCGACAACCACTCTTTCAATTCGATTTTCATTCAACCAGTTATGAAAATCATTTAAAAGCGGTCTAGTAACATATCCAATTTTTTTGCCCTGCATCAAGATCTTAATGGCATTTGGATCTATGCTATTTTCTGGCTCTGCCTCAAAAGTAACAAGAGAACCTAATGCAATTTCACCTATGGGTATTGGAGAATGATGACGAAATCCAGTAACTTCGGTCAAAAATTCATATGGCTGATCTATCTCTTGAAAAGAAGGGATAATAGAAAATTCGTCGCCTGGCAACTTAGCGCCTGAATACCCCAATAATGAAAAATCACTAATTTCAGAATTTTTAGGCAAGCGGAACATTTCAAGATACTTCCCAAAGTCTTCACGCCCCCTAGGAGGAAGTCGCCGTTGAAATGCTTCTAACACTCTATTGCTATGGAGTTCTACCTCTGCAGAAAACGCAGGATAACCTACAAAACCAAATGATACTGCTTTTTTAAAATCCTCAGTAGAATTCAAATATCTCAATTGAACTCCATTATCATTCTTTATTAATTCTGCAACAACATAGCGAAGATGATTAGGATCATTTTCTGATTGCCAAACCAAATTTAACTTATTAAATTCAATAATATGCTTAATATAACTCATAATTAAGCCCTCAATGCTAATAAAAGTTTATTTTGTCGGTATAATAATAAATTGAGCATAAATTTTGCTCGAGCTTCACTTAAACGAGGCTCTATTCTAAAAGCAGACAATCGTTGCAAAATTTCTTTAATTTGAGCATCCGAAAATTGTAAACAATTTATCATTTGATCTCTGCAATGTGGATAAGCTTCAGCCATTTTTATAATCAAATTTTCATGATTATCTTTTTTTTTCCATTCTTGGTTTAAATCCCACATAACATGAGGCTTTCCCTTTTTTACATATTTTTCCATATTAAATTTATGAAAGTCTCGCTCATATATTTCATGTCCCATACTAGTACCATTATCAAAAGCCGGAGACATCATACTTTCAACAATTTTGGAATTAGTTTTTTCATTCCTAGAAGCCGTGTCTAAACGACCATATTTTCCAATAATACCCCAGTTACCTTGATGCCGATCTGAATTGCCAATAAGTGCATCGAAAATTAATATTTTTGCCCATTCGATTGTCCAATGTAATGGACCCCAGTTTAAGGCTTTTATGAAGTCAAAAATATCTACGAGATTATGCTGCAACCCTCTTTTTATATCGTAATCTCCAATCATCGACTGCATAACGTCACCGCCACGAATATATTCATCTTCATATTGATTATAAAACCATTCTATAACAACCCCAGCAATTTTTTCTTTGCTATCATGTGCAACAAAAGCTGGGGGAACCGGAACATTAACAAGACAACCTAGTTGATAAGCAAAAATTTCTACCCAAAACTGATCTAGATACCTTCTATTAGAGGTTTTAAACATATAAAGCCATGATGGCGTACAGAAATCATATGAGGTTATATCTGCCGGCAAAATAAAGGTCGTCTTTACACGCGCACCCTCTGGGTAAACTTCATACTCTTTCGGAAAATTAGCAATATCAATTATTTGATCAGGGTGTTGTTCTTTTAATGTTATCAAATTGACTTCTCTGTAAATTGTATATCTTAGGTACCCTTACATCATAGACAAACAAAATTGAACTTCAAAGTAAGAATAAATTCACATGCTTTACTCGACACATATTCAACACGAGAATTTTATAGATTTTTAGATGGACGCTAAGTCATTGATTTATATGGTGGGCCTGCTCAGACTTGAACTGAGGACCAAGGGATTATGAGTCCCCTGCTCTAACCAACTGAGCTACAGGCCCCGTGAATAGCGCCTGAATCATACCCCAAAATGGGGAATGATCTCAAGCAAAAGGTGGTGAATTCTCTTTTAAAAAAGACGGCAGCAATTAACTTGGTTATCTTTCTTTGCCGATTTTGCTTCTTCTTTAGCTTGTGTCTCTGCATCTTCTGCTATCATCTTGGCAAGTATTATTTTACTTTGAGCGTCTATTGCATTGGCTGCATCTTCACCAATTTCTGCCCTCAATGCCTCTTTTCTTGCTTATGCTTCATCTTCTTTTTTTGTTGCGAGTTTATACATCTCAAGAAGATGTTTATCAGCGCTTGTATCAGCCATATATGATTCCTCAAATTAAGTTTTAAAATTTACTCTAGTTAGAATATTAACAATTAAAAAGATTTGAAAAAAGCAATATTCGACGAACGGTAAAAAAGATAATTTAGGCTAGAGTGCGACGTAGAAATGCGCTTGAGAATACACTCAAGCGCACAAAGAAATGAACAAAGAGAATTATAACTCTTCTTCGGTATCGTTTAAGAAACCACGCAAGTCGTCTGACCGACTTGGTTGACGAAGTTTACGTAGAGCCTTAGCTTCGATTTGACGAATACGCTCACGCGTTACATCAAACTGTTTGCCGACTTCTTCTAGCGTATGATCGGTATTCATATCGATACCAAAACGCATACGAAGTACTTTCGCTTCTCTAGCGGTTAAACCAGATAAAATGCGCGTAGTCGCTTCTCTTAAACCAGCCTGGTTAGCAGAATCTGCTGGTGAAGAAATCACGGTGTCTTCGATGAAATCGCCCAAATGAGAGTCTTCGTCGTCACCAATAGGGGTTTCCATCGAAATAGGCTCTTTGGCAATCTTCAACACTTTACGAATTTTTTCTTCAGGCATCATCATGCGCTTTGCCAATTCTTCAGGCGTCGGATCACGTCCCATTTCTTGTAGCATCTGACGCGCAACACGATTAAGTTTATTAATGGTTTCAATCATGTGCACAGGAATACGAATGGTACGTGCCTGATCAGCAATAGAACGAGTAATAGCCTGACGTATCCACCAAGTCGCGTAAGTTGAAAACTTATAACCACGACGGTATTCAAACTTATCTACTGCTTTCATCAAACCAATATTACCTTCTTGAATTAAATCCAAGAACTGTAAACCGCGATTGGTGTATTTTTTGGCAATAGAAATAACCAAGCGTAAATTTGCTTCGACCATTTCTTTTTTAGCACGGCGTGCTTTAGCTTCACCAATAGAAATACGGCGATGTAATTCTTTAATTTCAGGAATCGTACGCCCTACTCTGGTGCTAATATCCACCAATTTCTGTTGGTGCGATTTCACAGCCTCTTCTTGTGCGCTCAATGCAACTGAATAGGGTTTTGCTTTAGCAACGTGTGTTTTGACCCAGTCAAAATCTACTTCAAACCCAGGGAAAGAAGTAATGAAAATTTGTCTTGGCATTTTGGCTTTTTGCACACAAACCGACATAATGCCTTTTTCTTGTACACGAATTTTTTCAAGAATTTTACGAGTATTGCCCGTTAATAATTCAAATAATCTCGGTACAAGTTTGAATACAGAAAACACATCGCCCAAGCGCTGATATTCTAAAAGCATTTCGGGGTCACGATAACCTAATGCTTTTTCTTGCTCTAATGCCCTAGCATACGCTTTTCTTAATTCTTCGAATTTGTTTTTAGCTAATTCTGGATCAGGGCCTGGTTCTAAGCCATCGTCTTCGTCTGAAGCGTTTTCTTCTTCTTCTTCGCTAGCCGCGGCTTTATTTGCTTTCGCTTTGGACAAGCCTTCAACCGCACCTTCTGCACCGCCTTCACCCTCTTCGGATTCGGCTAATTCATCTTCAACAGCTGCTGCAGCAATCAACGCATCCGCTTCTACCTCTAATGTCGCCTCAGGTAGCTCAACTGCGGGCGCTTCTTCTACATTTGCATCAAGCGGCTCTAAAAAACCGGTGATCACTTCACCTACGCGAATTTCACCTCGTTCTGCACGAGCATATTCGTTTAAGACTGTTTCTACATTCGGCAAGTAACTCGCTAAAGAAGACATCACATGGCGCATGCCTGCTTCAATACGTTTGGCAATTTCAATTTCGCCTTGACGTGTTAAAAGCTCAACTGTGCCCATTTCACGCATATACATCCGAACAGGATCGGTCGTACGACCAAACTCGCTATCTGATGCAACATAAGAAAGCGCTTCTGATGTTTCTAATGAGGTATCATCATCCGAATCTGGGCCATTGCCCATTAATAAAGTTTCTTCATCAGGGGCTTCTTCATAAACTTTGATGCCCATTTCATTGATCATGCCAATGATGTCTTCAACTTCTTCCGGATCCACAATATGATAGGGTAATAAATCGCTGACCTCAGCATAAGTGAGATAGCCTTTTTCTTTACCCGCAGCAATTAATGCTTGGAGCTGGGATGCTTGTTGATCCTGATCAACGTAACTCATACTTTACTCTCGGATGTTGTTATTTATTTAATTTAATTACTAAAATTTTATTTTTATGAAGGTCATCTGCTTAGTTAACCGCTGATTGTAACGGTTCTTAGGCATTCAAACCAAATTTTTATTCTCATGTAATTGCACCCATAATAAGCTGTTCATATAACTCTTAGATATATACACAGTCAATAGATTCCCCCTCTTGATAAAATTATTTTTAAGCGTTCTTTTTCTTCAAGAGAAAGTTCCCCATTATGGGCCTTTTTCAGCAGGCCTTCAGCAAGTTGCTTTCTGGCCAGCTTAAGCAAAACATTCATGGCTCCTGCAAACTCATTTGCCACCCCTTCTACGGGAATGAGATCTAGTCGCTCTTTAAAACGTTGGTAGATATTCTGTACCGAGCTGAGACTAATTAAAACTGTTTTCAGTTCCAGTCTATTTTGTTCAGTGGCATTAACGGCAGTATTTAACCGACGAAGATGAGCGACTATTTCTGGCATCCACTGAATATTCGCCTGTTCTAAATGATTTAAATCATTTTCTGAAAGTACAACCTGGCTCAACATATCAGGATATTTTGCTAATAAATACCAAGCTAATTCTGCCGGTGTAATCGATTTAGGTGGCAATGGCTCCACCACCCCCTGATAAGGGCTTTTATTTTTAACATAATTTGAATTGGGTACCCATTTTTTTTGTGACGTATTCGCATTTGCTTGAAAAGGCGCGGTGTACTTGGTTTCGTGTGCTAATTTTTGAAACATCATGTCTCTGAATGCACCACGAGGCAATTTTTCTAAAAAGGTTTTCACTGCTTTGGCAAAGCTCGCCCTACTGTCAATACTGGTAGTAGGATATTGTTCCTTCAACTGTGAAAACAAAAACTCAGACAACGGCTGAGCTTTTTCTATCATCTCAGCAAAGGCAGCTTGTCCTTGTGTTTTCACAAAATCATCCGGATCTTGCCCTTTAGGCAACATAATAAATTTAATTACCCTGCCATCTTCCATATAAGGCAACATTACCTGCAATGCTTTCCAAGCAGCTTGCCTACCCGCATCATCTCCATCAAAACAAAAACACACTTCCGAAAACAAGTTGAATAACGTTTTCACATGCCATTCGCCAAAAGCCGTGCCCATCGTTGCCATGGCCGAA
Source organism: uncultured Francisellaceae bacterium (assembly GCA_964433995.1). Classification (GTDB taxonomy): domain Bacteria; phylum Pseudomonadota; class Gammaproteobacteria; order Berkiellales; family Berkiellaceae; genus CADEEZ01. Next base: position 7,488 of record CAYSTH010000078.1, read on the forward strand.
TAAAAACCATATTGATGCAGCATTACCACATCCATATAGCCTTCTACAATAATCGCAGAAGTTGTTTTTTGCTTACTTTGCAAATATTCATACAAGCCATAAAGCACTTGTTGCTTATGAAAAACGGCGGTTTCAGGAGAATTTAAATATTTGGGTTTACTATCATCTAAGACTCTGCCACCAAACCCTACTACACGGCCTATTTTATCTCGGATAGGAAAAACTATTCTGTTGCGAAATCTATCATAACATTTACCCGAATCATGCTGTATGGCCAAACCAGCCTGCAATAATAAGGGTTGATTCGGTATTGCTCTAATCAAGCTATCCCACAGATTCGGCGCAAACCCCATTTGAAAATGTTTAACATTTTTACCTGTTAAACCTCTGTTTTTTAAATATTGAATCACAGGTTGACGCAAAGGATGGGTCAATAATTGCTTTTGGTAAAAGTTGTCGGCTTGTGCTAATACATCGTATATTGGCTTAGTTTTTTCTTGTTTTTGTAGCTGTTCTGGTGTCGTCGGTATTTTCATTCCGGCCCAATCGGCTAATTTTTTAATGGCTTCGATAAAACTTAAATTATCATAGGCTTCTAAAAATTGAATGCTATCGCCCCCAGTGCCACATCCAAAGCAATGGTAAAGCTGTTTACTTGCAGAAACACTGAAAGAAGGCGTTTTTTCTTGATGAAAAGGGCAAAGACCAGAATAATTTGCGCCCGTCTTTTTTAGCTGAACACGAGTGCTAACCAACTCAACAATATCGACTTTCGAACGGAGTTCTTGAATAAAACTGTCAGGAATACGTAAAGCTTGCACCTCGTCTCCTCCCTAAGCGGTCAAGAACCAAGAAATAAACCCGCTAAGATAAAAATGAATTATCTTAAACGGGTTAACGATAAACAAATTAAATAAATGATGATAATTAACCAGCAAGTTGCTGTTTAATCAAGCTACCCACCACCGCCATATCTGCTTTTCCTTGCATCTTTGGCTTTAAAATGGCCATTACCTTGCCCATATCTTGGACAGATTTTGCACCCGTTTCAGCCATGGCCGCTGAAATAAGCTGTTTAATCTCAGCTTCTGACAAGGGTTGAGGCAAAAAGGATTGGATCACGAGCATTTCAGCTTGTTCAATTTCAACTAAGTCTTGTCGACCTGCTTTTTGAAATTGCGCCACTGATTCTCGTCTTTGCTTTTGCATTTTATCTAAAATAGAAAGCATTCTCGTATCATCTATGGTGATACGCTCATCTACTTCAATCTGCTTTGCTTCGGATAAGATCAACCTAATCGTCGTTAGGCGCTCTTTTTCTTGAGCGCGCATAGCGGCTTTCATTGCCTCGGTAATGGTCTCTTTTAAAGATAAGGTCATGGTTCACCAAAATATTAAACGGTAAAAATGTAGCAACCCACTAAATT
>CAYSTH010000078.1:8924-9496 GCA_964433995.1 uncultured Francisellaceae bacterium
CGCATATCCTCAACACGTCCATTGATACGTCGCTTTTTATTAGCGCGCTTAATTGCAGAAGCTTTTGCTCTTTTCTTTAATTCAGAAGGAGATTCAAAAAACTCGCGACGACGAACTTCTGTTAATACGCCTGATTTTTCAACTGCTCTTTTAAAACGACGTAGTGCCGCTTCAAAGTTTTCGTGTTCTCTAACATAAATAGATGCCATGGAAAAACTACCCTTAGTTTTGTGTTAATTAAATTACAAAAAAACAGCCCCGCAGGACAACTGGTTGGCCATTTTACTCTAAAAGCTTGTAAACGTTAAGTTTAGCAATAAAATAACCTTTAATCTTAATAAAATAAGTTAGTTTAATATTTTTATGATAGTTTTAGGTATTGAAAGTTCCTGTGATGACACAGGTGTTGCTATATATAGTGCTGAACAAGGTCTGCTCGCTCATGAGCTACATACCCAAAACAATATTCACGCCCCTTATGGTGGTGTCGTGCCCGAATTGGCCTCGCGCGATCATATCCGAATGGCCCTACCTTTAATACATCAAACCCTATCATCTGCAGGTCTGACTGC
>CAYSTH010000079.1:0-9301 GCA_964433995.1 uncultured Francisellaceae bacterium
ATACGCAAATCGGTTACATAGCAAAGCTTGAAGAAAAGCCAGAAAACTTATCGAAAGAAGAGTTTTTTGCATATCTGAACAGCTTGCAAAACGTAGGTTTCGACTTGGAATATGCGGATAGAGAAGGCTTGTTTAATTATATAATGCTGCAAATTAAGGCATTGCAACAAACAGCTGATACTAAGGGTACGACTACTCTGCAGAAAGTAGAAATAGGTTATCGTATTCGAGCATTAGATGTTGTTGCTCGTTGTTTTAGTCAATTGATACCTGTTGAAAGAGCAGAGATTGAACGAGAAATGCAACATTATTTTGATTTATCTCAGATTCAGAATACTTATCGTGCGGTTGTAACCGACACACTGGTAGCTGTACGTGATAATCTGAAAGCATTAATGTTAGTGTTGTCATTACCGGGATATAAAATAGCGCCTCAGGGAGGTTGGACACTAGAAAGCTTGTCGCAGCGAATTGCTTCGTTGCGGTCGCAGATACCGTCTGATAAGTTATCGGAACAAATGACTGCATTGCAATTGTCCCCAGAAGTGTTGAAAGTTTTGTTCAACTCTAATGTGTGGAAAGGCTATTTATCACAACAGATAGGTTTATTGCTGCAAATTGCGAGAGAGAATCACACTAGCCTGGAGCAGTTGGTTACTGTGCTTCCGGAGAATACAAGACAGGAAATCTCTAAGTGTGTATTATCATTCTATGGATATTACATAAGTAAGGAGGCGATACCTGGTGATTTGAGATATTTAAGCAATTTATTTGATCCCGCAATGAATCTTAATCTATTCCTTGATGAGATTAAAGTGTGTACGATGAATCGTTCTTTAAATACGCTTAGATCGAGGGAAGATGAATTAGTTAAAGCTATCCTTGCTGCTAATGAGATTGACCAAGCAAAAGCGAAAGAGATATTAGAGAAATACTCTCAGAGTACTCGAAGTATGTCTACAGCTAGTTTATCATCACGAAGGGCTTCTCCCCCATCAACTTCGCCGCTATCGAGTGGGTCAAGTGCGAGCATGCCTAATACAGCGCAGAGAGCTGCGATAGCGGAAGCCGCTAGTAGGATGTTAAAACAAATTAACGCAGCAACTTTTACGGCACGTTCTCAGCATACTGATGGATTGTTGCCAACTGACGCAGGTTCGCCCCCCCCCCTCATACCCCTCATCGTATTAGGTGGCGTGTCGATACCCTTAGTTTTCCTCTCTCTGACGCACTTATGAGAAAAGTGAATACAAGAGAGAGGGACTGAGGAAAGGGCTTCCAAAATGACAAATTCAAAGAGTAATTTGCAAGAATCCTACCTAAATTAAAAATTCATTTTTAATTTTTGTTTAAGGTTTACTTAAGGTTAATGTAGTATGATTAAGATTAGTAGCGGTGAATAAATAGGAATAGCTGTCAATTTAAGTCTAGAATAAGAAGTTACAATGACTTACCAGACGGGGAGATATGTTAATGGTTTTAGAAAATCAAACTATATTTAATCGATTAGATCAGTGCTTCTCTCATCTCTGCGAGCTTTATAATGGTATGCATGTAATAACCTATAAACTCCCAAAGCATTTCCATTGTCTTGGTTTCAAGTGGTCACAAATAGAGAAACGTACCAAAACTACGTTTAATGGTTCATTATGGGATTATTATGAACAGAATAAGAAAAGATATCCCACTACTAACGCTAATGATCCAGAATTTTTTTCTGCCTTTGTGACAGCCGATCAAGATAATATTAAGAAATTTATAGACGAACTTAATACCTTTATTTCTAGTAAGGATGAAGATTGGTTAGCGGTGGAAGATTATTATTTACCTGGTTTCCTTCATTTGTTACTTGCAATGCGCGCGGCTTGGTTCAACTATAAAGCTAAAGTCAAAGCAATACCCTATACGACTATTAATCAGTTGGATAGCCTGGCTATCGTAATAATGGATAGAATCCAGGGTGATAATCTTTCCTATCAGCTTAGAAATAATTATCTGCTGCCAACAGATTTATTATTTGGTAGTGAAACAATATCAATACAAGATATTATTTCTTTTCTCATAAGCGCCCAACCTAGTAATAGATGGATTATTGATAACTCAAATAATCCAAAAACTCCGTTAGAGATACTTACCCAATCACTAGCAATTAGGATAGAAAATAAAGGCTTACAAGAAACACAAAAGGCTGTTCGTGATTTTTTTAATATTATGGCAAGCGAGTATTTCGGCGGGGGATTATTTAATTATTGGTATTTGATGGTTTCTTCATTCTTAGAGCGTAAAAATAGTGGGGTAGCAAAGAATAGTTTAGCACCGATTTTTCCTTATATGACGCTTCTTTCTCAGGGTAATGATTTTTTACCAACTTATAATAGTAAAACAAGAACAATGGATTATGCTCTTCTGCTCAATATTAACGAAGATACTTTAAAAAGTTTTCTCATTAACTTGCTCAAAGATCTTGACGGATTAAATGTAAAGAATCAGCAACAAATTTTATCGAACTTAGCTATTCAATTTATTAGACAAGGAGCTGATTATATAACTAAATGGGTCAATGTTTTACAAGATTTGTATAATGATACACATTATAAAGAATCGAGCCCCTATTGGTTATTTCCAGTATGGCAGGTGGTCTGCGATAATCTGAATACAGAAAGTATGAATTTAGTAAGTAGCTCTAACACAAGCACAAGTCTTTCTGTATCGCCACAGCTAGAAAAGGATGAGTTAAAAACGGTAGCTATAGCTTCGTGGTATAGCCAGGTTCTAAGTTACATTGACAGTAGGCCTTTAAAGCTAATTTGTGTGGACTTAGGTTTAACGGAAGAAAATACTAATGCTCTGCATAATTGGGTGGAGCTGTTTCAAAGTGTTTCATTAGAACAAGGGCAACGAATATTAAAAGCATTATATGATAAAATTGCCGTTCAAATAGGGACAGAGGAAACTAGCTCTACTAATGAAAGTAGCATGCGTATTTTGAGCGGTTTAAAAACACAGATGAATGCACAACGGGCGGCTAAAACAAATATCATTTTTCAAATAGAAGACCTTGAGCTTACAACAACCGATGTCTTGGATAAAGCTATATTAGAGGAGTTAAAAACTCAAGGTGATATGGGTTTAATCACGTTATGGAACAATATAAAACGCACAGAAAATAATGTTATCAAGCAGCATCAATCTTTCATTAGTATTGTAAAAGAACAACAGCAACAAGTTACTAAATTAGGTGAACAGATAAACAAGTTAATGAATGATTTAGGTTTATTGATTGCCCAGACCGAACAAAAGCACAAGAGTGATACTATATCAATCGCAGCGACAGGTTTTGTGCTAGATGATAAAACTCTATCCGAAACGTGGGTAAAAACCGCATTAACAGAAGAAACAAATCCTGCGACTCAGTTGGCATCTATACCAACAAATGAGGGTTCATCATCAGTTAGGTTATCAAGTGTGAGCACATCCTCAGCGAGCTCTTCAGCATTGAATAGCAGCGCATCGTCAAGTAGTAGTTCAACACTAAATAGACATTCAAGGCCATCGTTCATTGCACAATCACCCGTAGCGTCTGCCTCTGTAAGCAAACTGCTGTCAAGTGGTAGTATGTCTTCTCTCAATCGGATTGTAGAGCCTCAATTTTCACGAGGACAAACATTTTATAACAATCAACGGCAACAAAAATATTTTAGTGATAAGCAAGCAGGGCAAAAAGATTTAAGTGCATGGTTTGACGAATTGCATGAAGCAAAAACTCAAATAGAGCTAGAGGGTCAGGGCTTTGTCAATATGTTAAGTTCTTTTCCTTTGGTATGTGGCAGGATTACGGAAGTTACACATAAAGGTTTTGCTGAGGACCGAATGACAATAGCTAGAGAGCTTATCGAAAATAGAAAAGGTTTTGTCGTAACAGCAGGAACTTATGGTTGTTTGGTAACTAAAACAGATTCTAAATATTACCAGTATGTTACTGATTTAACTCAATCGTCTTCGCATGATCTAGGCGCAGGGATTACAGATACATTTACCATCACATTAGATCGGGGTGAGAGTACAGCTAAAGAAAAATATGTCCTTTCATTTCGACGTTATCAAGAAGAGTCTCTGGATCATATAGAAATTGTTGATACCGATGCTGATGCGGCTGAGGACCCGGTGAAAAAAGCTTGCTTAATCATTAAAGAAAGAGTTAATAATAATGTTAATGCTATTCCAAGTTTGCTTAGGATAGTTAATGACTTGCCCTTAATAGAAAAGGCTGCTGCTATTTTTTCGCAAGATTCTCCTTCAGAGGATATTCAATTACTTAAGGAGAATATTCAGATTTTAAAAAACTGGCAGATAAATTATTTGCACGAAACAATAGCTCTATTAAAAGATAGGGTTGAGCCATTGATTTCAGCCTCACAGATGTGGACTGAAACAACGCCAATCGATATAAAACTGCTAGAGGAATTCAATCGTACTATTGTATTTGAAACTAAAAATTTAATGGATCCGTTAAAACAATTACTAGATATCCAGAACCAGCAGCTACTTGCTCAATATAAAAGCTTGAGTCAAGAATTATTTGAGTTTAATCGAAATGTAAGACCAGAAGATAAGAAGTTGCCAGCTATTCCGCAAGAGCCAGAAACATTAGCACAGGCTCAGGCAAATATACAGGACTTTCAAGCGCAAACAGCAAGCTTTGCCAAAAATGTAGCAAAATACAGACGGGCAGTAGAGCAACTTAATATACAAGTAGAGTTATTTAAGACAAATCAGGAATATTTTATTGTATGGCGTAAGGTTATGGCTCGATGCTCAGACGAAGGGATCTTGTATAATCGTTTTTTACAAGAAGTTGAAACGAAAAATAGGGATCATAGTACTCCTCAGTACACTAGAGAAGTAGAAAAGGTTAGAACAGCTTTTTATAAACAGCCTTTAATTGTTAAATACTACGAAGATATCGATTATATAGAAAAGCTAACCTATGCTCGTGAATCAATGGCAGATGCGAAGCTTTTTGTTGATTATCAAAATGATTTCAATAGCATAACACGTCAATATGATCAACAGCATAGAATGCTCCAAGATAGAAAGCAAAAATTTATTGATGTTATAAATCATATCTGTACTTTACCACAAGAAATCGAAAACGTTGGGGGTCACGTTAGAGGAACATACAACAATTTAGTAAATCAATTCGCTTCATTATCTAACCCAGCCCAATCTATTTTTCCTACAGAGCAGCGCGAGCCTCATGCTTATCGGGAAGAAACCGCCTTAGAAGTAAAACTACGGCTCAATCGAGTAGACCAAGTAGATGAAGAGTTATTTGCTGATGTATATCCATTAAATGATAGAGATGGTGTGGAAATATTTAAACAAGTGCGTTTGAGTATTGATGATGAAAAGTTATTCAATAGTCTTGAATTATTAAAACTTCAATTGAATGAACAAAGAGATGCTCTTGAACAGGCAAAACAGACTGTTGCTGCGAAACGTCAAGTATTGGAACAAATAAGAAATCGTTTCTCTCAATTACAACAACAATGGTCGCTTGATATTCAACGAGCAGTTGAAGTTACCCATCATGAGAATTTAAATGATGATGTTATGCGGAATAATACGCTCTCAGATTTAAAAGAAATAGAAATACGATTAAGTTCTCGTTTACATGACACACAGCAAACATCTAATCTTACACTGAGTGAAATGGAAACATTGTTTCTTCAATATCAAATTGAACAACAAGAGTTGGGAAGATTAACGCAACAACAAGCGGAAATGCAATATGCTGTCAATCAAGCCGAATTGATATTACATGAAAGGATAGAGCAGATTGATGAGCGATATAATCAATTATGTCAGCATAAACAAGCAGAAGATAAAAAACAAAAGCAGATTGAAAAAAGAAAAGGAGAAATTGAATCAAGGTGCTTGAATTTGAGATTTGTAATTAATGATTTGGATCATTCAACGGGTAGAATTTATGCGTTGGAAAATCTTCAATTAGAATATGGTGAATTGGTAAGTAACCTTGATAATAATATATTAAAGGTGCAAAAATCTATTTTGTCTGAGCAGAAAAATATACAAGATTGGTTAAGTTATAAAACATTAACTAACATGAGAACATTTATAAACAATCGAAGTAGTTTACCAATCCAAAATCCATTCAGCGTTGAAGGTATATCGCGTCGATCATTTGAGCAAAAATTAAGCGATGTCTCATTAGCGCTTAATAAACTTTCTGGGCTAAATGCAGCAAGTCCTAATAGTTTTGATAATGAAAAATTAGATGGATATGTGGATGTACTTAAAAACGCAGAAGAGGCAATCGCACCTTATTATAGCTATCTTCAAACTCTTCATCAGCTTGAGGCGTGTCAGCAAATTGCTCAAGCTGCCAAAAATGAATTAGAGTTGAAATCTCTTGAAATTGAAAATAGTAGTTTTAGCTCTCGGTTAAGGAGATTTCTGCGACATCCTGTGGATGCGATATTACATCCTTTCAATGCGATAAAGGAACTCTTCTGGGGCAAACCAGCAAAAGCGATGCCAGAGGTTCCTAATGTTGTTATGCCTGTGGGTGTTGCAGATGAAAATACGATCATCAAGGTTACAACTTTTAATTATATTGCGTCGTTTGATGGAAATAATATGCAGATCCGCTTGCCTGCATCGGTAGATTTTCCGACAATAGCAGTACAAGAACAAACAGACGCTAGACCAATAGAACAATCAAAAGAGCGTGGTTTTGCAGAAGCATTTACGATGTTAACGGCTAGGTCGCTTGCGGTTCAATCAAATCTTACCGCCGAACTAAGCTCTCCGAGATTGAGTCCATCTTCAAATTCACCATTATCGTTGAGTTTGGGTGTTTTATTAAGTGAAATGTCTGGAGATGTTGCCCCTACAGCGCCTCAGGAGATACCCGCTGCAGTAAGAGCAAGTGACGAATCGACAACAGAATCAAGCAATCAAGCAAGATCGGCCGTGCTTAATGTGCCTACGCCAGCATCGAGACGGGAGGAAAACTCATCAGTTGATACTTTAGCTTCCACAAAAACAAGTGGCACATTTAGTTTGATTGAGAAAGGGTTAGGTAAGTCCCTATCGAGTACATCATTAAGATCTGAAATTACAGCTCAAGCTCAAAGCAGTGACGAGGTCTCTCCCGAACATGCGGATAGCGGAGATGATATAGCCGGCAAAGATTCACCAAGCCGCAGCCCGAGAGTTAGTGCAAGTCCGTCTACTTTGTTCAATGCGACAAAGAAGCATTCAAAAGCGGGACCCTCAGAAGCAAAATCTGATTCAGCTGAGCCTCCAGCACGAGATGATGATACTCAGTTTCATATGGATTAATAGATTACATCCTGTCTAGAACTCACCCCAAGCCCTTCCCCTCCCCGGGGGGAAGGGCTTTTTTCGCTTCATGAGCTGGCATTTATTTGGGCTTTAGTGGTACTATTAGCATACAGTAAAATGAACGGTAAATAAATTTAAGAACGGCTGTCACTATAGGCAGTGGGATAATAAGAAAGTGGGGAGTGTCAATGCTTATAATTCTAGAAAATATAAATCCATTACTTAGACTAAATGAATCGTTTAAAAAACTGAATGAACAGGTCGAAGGTCCTAGTTTTTTAATCCATTATTTTGATGCATACTCAGATTGCCAGCTTTTGCCACTTTACCAAATATATAGTGCAGAAAGCGGTGAACAACAATTACAAGCATTTAGTGATGGTATTAATGTAGCTAATGTCGGTATACTTTTAACAAATTTATGTGATTTTGTATCGAAACCCGAGAATGCCAATATAGTTCCCTCGTTTAAGCCTTATTTGCTGCATTTTCTTATGACCACTTATTCTATTTTACGTCGTAAAATAGTTGATGGAGAGGAAAAAGTAGACTCAACAGAGGCAAGTGAATTATTAGAAAAGGTAGAAAGAACTTCTCTCAGATGGATTATTGATATACAAACGTATGCAGCTACCAACCCAACTGCTCCGGACTTGTTATGTAATAGCGATTCAATTACACATGAAGATTTAGCGGCTTTTTTAGTGGAACTTTCTTTGACAGAAAGGGATCTTCTACTGTTTATGATCTATCTCACTCAAAATTTATCTAATAATACTCACTCCATAGCTAAAAGTTTTTTTGAAGCTATGGCCAGTAATTATATTATAAATGGAAAATATGATTTATTAGAAGATGCTATTAATGTTTCCACGAAACCACTATCGGAACATTTGTTTTTGGATAATTTTTATAAAAATCTATCAGCAAGTATAGAAAGCGTCATAACAAAAATCGACAAAGCTAACCTATCCACAGAGGGTTTAGGGCATGCAACACAAGGTCAGGGGGCTACATTTCTACCTTGTGAGAAGTTATATGATCAACATAAAGGTATTCTGCCAACCTGGGCCTCTAAAACAGGGCTTGATAATGCACCCCTAATTAAGGCAGACATTTCTCAAATACAGACACTGCTAGTAGACTTGCGTCAATCAATAGGACAAGCAAATCCAGAACTTATTCAGCGATTTATAAGTAGGGCCATTCAACATTGTGAGGATCCCGTCAACACCAGAAAATTACTAGAGGCATATTATCAATCGATAGATCAAATAAGCCCTGAGCAAATACAACAAGATATATGGAAAGTTATTCGATGCTGTGAAGAGCAGACAATGACTATTTTAGAGTGGTTAGTTGATATAAATAATCGTGCGACGATAAGTTGGTTGTTGGATTTTTTATTTGACTATACTACATATATACATTGTCAAAAACAGAGACATGATGATTTGACAACTAAAAAGACGTTAGGATTGATTTCAGAAAAACAGCCAATCCCCAATGATCCAGTACATAAAAAAGAAGTAGAAGTATTATTGACAAATCAGCTGAAAGAAATAATTAACCACTCTTTTGAAATACTAATTGATATCTCATCTGATTATAGTGTTACTGAAAACATATTGAGACAAGTTAATTCTGTAAAAAACCAATTTGCAGCTATGTTACGTTTACTTCCTCACGATAAGTGTGATGAAGTAATGCGTGCTTTTGCTAACAATTGCTATACTCAGATGAGTTCACTTAATGTAGGTAGAGGGATTAGTGTACGTGACAAGAGTATTTGCTTTCTAGAATCAGTCAAGAATAGTTTAGCGATTGACATTCAACAAACAGGATTAAAATATTTAAAAGAACATTTAAATTTATTACTCAATCTTTTAAATCGCTTGATAGTGGATATGAATTTTGATCTTACCTCAAA